>NZ_BCAG01000004.1 GCF_001293685.1 Desulfatitalea tepidiphila
AACTCCGCGTCGTGTTGCCCGCCCGGTGCCAAGGATTGCCTTGCTGACGATTTTCTCTGCGTTTCCGCTCGGCCGCCGTCTTCCTGGCATGACAGGAGCGACACAGGGACCTGGCATTGCTTTCATCCAGCCGGGCGCCGCCGTCCTTGATCTCCACCACATGATCGACAATATCCACGGGCGCCAGGTGCCCGGCAGCGAGACAGTCTTCACAGAGCGGATGCTTCGACTTGTACCAGGTCCTAAACCGCTTCCATGCAGTGCTGTTATAGAATGGGTCGGTGACCTTCTCCGCTGCCGGGGGTCGGTGCTCCCGGCAGTGCGATGAACCGGGTTCGGCCAGGTTGGGGCAGGGGAAGGCTGCACAGTATTTGCGTGGTTTATTTGCCATCGATCACCATGTCATAAGCATCTTCGAGACTATCGAGGCGACGTTCAATTTCGTCCAACCTCTTTTTGATTTGATCCTTGAACAGCTTCTCAACGGTTTTCTTCACAATGTCCTTGATCTCTTCCTCACGCCATTCTTTTCGTGATCCCATGATAACTCCTTTCTTTACCCTTAGGCAGCTATGCCCTCGGTTGCGTTAGGTGCTGAAACCTTGCAGTATCGGGATTGCTTTAACCGTTCGGCTATATTCCGGCGTTGCTCATCCGTCATTTGACGCGGCCTACTGGCATCATACAGTTGTTGATAGGTGACAGGTCGGTCCAACCAGCAGGCCGTCCGCCGTCGTTGTATGGATCGTTGCTTACGAATCCATCGGTGCTGACCATAAACCCGAGATTTGCAGACAGGTTCATCTGAATACCAAATGCGCTCATGTAGATCCGGGTCCAGGGGGCATAGCGGTGCATCGCATGTTTCGAATGAACGGCATCTATCCATGATGTCCACCTCCTCAATTTGCGATTTCATGACGCAGGCACTCCTGAGCGAAACCGATCACCTGGTCACGGTCGATCCCGTCCCATCGCTCCCGAGTCTCCGCGGCTGCGATATACCGCGCCAGCAGTTCGGCCCTCGGCAGGCGGGTCGGTCGATCGGGCTTGCCATGGCTGCCCAGGCCCTTCAGGAAATTAATTTCGATTCCAGTGGTCCAAGACGGTTGTTCGGTTTTCATGATGCGATCCTTTCAATTTGTTGGTTTCTCAGAATTTTGTGGAGTCCATCCTCGATGTTCCTGGTCGTGGCCTCGATGCGCTCCAGGCGGTTCCGGGCATCAAGGTGAAGGTCTATTTCCGGGATCGACTCGCCATGAAGGACATGCCAGCCATGAGCAGATAGGTAGGTAATCAGCTTGCCGGCCATGGTGGCCGGGTCGGTGTCGGCCGTCTTGATGATGCCGGCGGTCATTGCCTCTAAAAGATCCAGATTCGTCATTTTGGATGCTCCTTTCCGGGTCGTTTTGGGGTCCGGTCGGTTTCGGCCCTCTTTTTTCATGGTTTTCATGAGGTCGATGCGGGTGCCCCCCATGGTATACATGTTAATACGCTCAAAACTGCACCCTTCCGGGTTTTCGAAAAGCCCGCCATTGCTGGCTTTTTGATTTTAAAGGGTTCACTTTCGGTACCCAAAAGGGTTCACTTTTGAGCGTGTATAAGGGTTCACTTTTGAGCGCGAAAATTATCGGTGCCAGCATTTCGGGTGCCTTGGTATCCCCTTCGGATGTCTCGTTGACGTTGACGGAATATTTTGTGCTCGGTCCATCCGAGATAGTCTTCCACCAGTGCATAGATGGTCATGTCATGCTCGCCAGTGCCGCCAGCGTGTTTAATCTCGATGAATCCTTTGGCCAGCAGTTCATCAATGGCGCGGGGGATACTTGTCCGCGCCAAACCGAAGACCCCCTCCAATTTCGTGTACGGCATTTTGATACGATCCAGATCGACGTAACGGTCTGCCCGGAAACCTTGTTTCAGTGATTTTTTGAAGGCGGGGTTGATCTGCCTGGCGTCCAAGAGGGCCAAAAGCACCATGCGGCCATTTTTGGAGAGGGCTTGATAAGCGGCCGAATAAAATACTTTCCGTTCGATGTAGATGCCGCCCTCGGGGGTGTCGTTCTTCATGTGCTGTCCCGCCCCGGCAAACCGTCAAACCATCGCCAAACCCGTTCCAGGTCGAACAGGTATTTCTTGCCCAATTTTTTATGAGGCAATGGATAGTCACGCCGCTTTATCAACTTGTAGATCTCGTGCTCGGACCAAGGAAATTCAGGTCTTGCCGCAAGACCTTTTATGTCCACGACCACCCGCGCCATTTAGAATATTTCCTCGCGGTCGCACTGGAGCATTTCGGCCCATAGTACTTGCTTGTCTTCCGGCAGGGTCCGCCGGCCTCTGACCACCCTGGAGACGGCTGCGTCATCGGTGCCGATCTTCTGCGCAAAGTCGGCTTGCGTTCCGAAATGCTCGATGATCTTAAGTTTCAATTTGATGTTCATGATGCGCCCCTTTTTTGTCATTTGTCACTGCTTACTGACTTCTAATGCTTAAAAAAATTTACCGGCCGCTGCTAAAAGTTATATTGTGCTTGGCCATGGCCTTGTTGCGGATGTCGCCAAGCCTCAAGATCGTGAAACCAGATACATTGTTATCCAAGATCCAATCATTGAGTTTTGAATGAAACCCTTCAACATTACCAGTCCCGACCTCAAAATCTTCACTTTCGTCCCATTCTCCACTCTTTATACGGCCCGCCGCATAAAATTCGATGAAGGACCATTCCGCCCCATTTTCAATATTCTCAACACTTTTGATCTCATAACAATGCAGATAATCATAGAAGTGCCCAAACTGCGGATTAAGAAGGGTGTCCTTATGTTTTTCACTTAGCCGACCTATTATCCCAAGAATAACTAAAAGTGGCAAACCCATGTCGGCACTCATAAAATCGATCATCGCAAACTGTATTAGGTTTTTGTGCGAATAAAGTCGGATATGGCCCTTACCTCGGGCAGGGGCCACTTCCGGTTCGACCAGCTTTATGTCTGTCCAATGCTTAACGGTCCGAACCGGCCGCCCTATGTGCTCGGCGATCTCTTGCTTCGTGAATTGTCCTGGTGTTTTTGGCTTCATAAGTTGTCACCTATCACTGACAACAAAGTGTGTCAACAAATTTTTTAGACCCTCTGCGGTACCTAAGGACCTGGCCATCTGGATCAAAAAATCTGGCAGATTTCTGCCATACGACCAGAAAAAAACGGCTAAAAACGGCTAATATTGACAATTTTGTAAAAAAAGAGGGGTTAACCGTATTGGCTA
This sequence comes from Desulfatitalea tepidiphila, assembly GCF_001293685.1. Taxonomy (NCBI): domain Bacteria; kingdom Pseudomonadati; phylum Thermodesulfobacteriota; class Desulfobacteria; order Desulfobacterales; family Desulfosarcinaceae; genus Desulfatitalea; species Desulfatitalea tepidiphila. Next base: position 3,265 of record NZ_BCAG01000004.1, read on the forward strand.
ACCCCTTGATTTTTATGGTGCCGGAGGTCGGAATCGAACCGACAAGGGCTTGCGCCCGGCGGATTTTGAGTCCGCTGCGTTTACCTATTTCACCACTCCGGCATGAAAGCGGCTATATATTGAAAAGTGGCCGGGTTGTCAATGCTCTTGACGGCGCTTTGGCGTCAAGCCTCCAATTCCGTTTGAAAAAGTCGCTTGAACAGATCGGATCTGAAAGGGTTGAGACAAGGCGCCGGTCAACCGCCAACGATCTGCGTGAAGGCCGCCAGGACATGCTCACCGGCCACCGCCCCTTCCCTTAGAATGACCGGCACCGTGGCGGTCACATCCACGACGGTCGAGCCGGGGCCGCCGGCCAGTGGTCCGGCATTCAGCACCAGGTCCGCAGCCTCCAATACGGACGGGTCGATCTCTTCCACGGCAGCACATCCCGGCGCGCCGGAGCGATTGGCGCTGGTGCCGGTCAGCGGGCAACCTGCGGCGCCCACCAGGGCCGCGGCCACGGGGTGGCGTACCCGGCGCACGCCGATGGTGCCGCTGCCGCTGGTGAGGATCGGGGACAAGCCGGGGTGGGCCGGCACCACGAAGGTGACGCCGCCCGGCCAGAAGCGGGATATCAGCTGGAGGACCGGGGAAGCGATTTCGCCGGCCACTTGATCGAGCATCTCCATGCGGTCGATGAGCACCAGAATGGGTTTGCCGGGATCACGGCCCTTGATGCGGAAGATGCGCGCCAGGGCTTCCGGCTTGCCGGCATCGGCGGCCAGGCCGTACAAGCCGGTGGTGGGGATGATCACGACGCCGCCCTGTCGGATGAGCCCGGCGGCCCGCTCGATGGTGTCGCGGGCCGGCTGCCGGGCATCCACGGCAATGATGTTACCGGTAGGCTTCAAGGCGTTTGGCCTTGCGCTCGACCTCGTCGGCCATCTCCTGCTTAAACCGGCCCAGCAGGGCGGCCAGTTGGGGATCGGCCAGGGCCAGAATCTGGACGGCCAGGATGCCGGCGTTGCGGGCGCCAGGCTTGCCCACGGCCACGGTGGCCACCGGGATGCCGGGGGGCATCTGCACGGTGGAGAGCAGGGCGTCGAGGCCTTGCAGGCTCGATGAGTCGATGGGCACGCCGATGACCGGGAGCGAGGTCTGGGCCGCCATAGCCCCGGCCAGATGGGCCGCATGGCCCGCGCCGGCGATGATCACCTTGATGCCGCGCTCGGCCGCCGTGGCGGCGAAGCGGGCGGCCCGCTCGGGCGTGCGGTGGGCCGAGGCCACGGTCATTTCAAAGGGCACGCCGAACTTTTTCAACATGGCCACGGCCCCTTCCATGACGGAGAGGTCCGAGTCGCTGCCCATGACGATGCCCACCTGTGGCTTGACCTGGAACCGCTTCAGGGCCTTGAGGCCGATATCCTTGCGATAGTGGACATCTTTCCAACTGATCTTGGCCACGGCCTGGTAAGCTTTCTGGATGGCCTTTTCGACATTGTCGCCCAGGGCGGTGACGCCCAGGACCCGTCCGCCGTTGGCCACGATAGCGCCGTCCCTGGCGGCGGTGCCGGCATGGAACACGGTGACGTCTTTCATGCGCTTGACCTGGTCCAGGCCGCTGATGGAGTGGCCTTTTTTATAGCTGCCCGGATAGCCGCCGGCGGCCATGACCACGCACACCGTGGCGCGCGGGTCGATGTCGAGGCGGCACTGATCCAGGCGGCCGTCGATGATGGCCTCCATGATGGGCACCAGGTCGCTCTTGAGGCGCATGAGCAACGGCTGGGCCTCGGGATCGCCGAAGCGGCCGTTGAATTCGAGCACCTTGATGCGGTCGCGGTCGATCATCAAGCCGGCGTAGAGCACGCCCTTGTAAGGCCGGCCCTCGGCCGCCATGCCGCGCACCGTGGGCAGCATGATCTCTTTGATCACCTTGTCGTGCAGGAACTGATCGACCACGGGGGCCGGCGAATAGGCGCCCATGCCGCCGGTGTTGGGCCCCTTGTCGTCGTCGAAGACCGGCTTGTGATCCTGGGAGGTGGGCAGGGGCAGGACGGTCTTGCCGTCGGTGAAGGCCAGGAAGGAGGCCTCTTCGCCCACCAGGCACTCTTCCACCACCACCTGGCGGCCGGCGTCGCCAAAGGCCTTGTCCACCATGATCTGCTTGAGTCCGGAGATGGCCTTGGCCACGGTGTCGCAGACGATGACGCCCTTGCCGGCGGCCAGGCCGTCGGCCTTCACGACGATGGGCGCACCCACCTTTTTGACATAGGCCTCGGCCTGTTTATAGCTGCTGAAGGTAGCACCCTGGGCCGTGGGTACGCCGTACTTGTTCATGATGTACTTGGCAAAGGATTTGCTCGCCTCGATGGCCGCCGCCTTCTGGCTGGCGCCGAAGATGCGCAGGCCCGCCTCTTCGAACCGATCCACGATGCCCATGGACAATGGGCCTTCAGGGCCCACGACGGTCAGATCGATCGTGTTCTGACGCGCGAAAGCCAGCAACTGGTCCACGTCCTCTGCGCCGATGGGCACACACTCGGCCAGTTCGGCGATGCCCGCGTTGCCCGGCGCGCAGTAGATCTTTTTGACCAACGGGCTCTGACTGATTTTCCAAACCATGGCGTGTTCGCGACCGCCGCCGCCGACCACCAGTACGTTCATCGTTACCTCCCCTTATGCTGTTCGGATATGGATTAATGCTCTTTGTCGTTCAATTCAGATGTTCGAGATGCCATCCGGGCGGCCGTACAGCCCACCCCCTACACTGCCTGTTTGGATGACCTGCTTGAATTGTCAACCAACTGCGCAGAAACGGGATTTACACCCGCCCCTTCATGATCCGGATTCCGCCAGGGCCATCAGCCGGGCCTGTTTCAATTCGGTGAGTTCGGCCCCGGAGATGGCGGCACCCCGCAAGCCGCCGCTCAGGCTCACTTCGGACAGGTAGGTGGCGCCGTCGCTGGTGATCACCAGGTCGATATGGGCAAAGGGCATTTCGGCCCGATCCATGATCTGCCGGCAAAGCGCTTTCTGCGAGAGGTCGAGCGTATAGGGCCGGCTCTCGCCCCCGGCGGCCAGGTTCTTGCGGAAGCCGATGGGATTGCAGCGCGCATAGGCTTCCCAGTAATCCCCCACCGCGATGATGCGGAGGTCGGTTTCGACCTGCAGAAACGGCTGCAACACGAACGGATAGTGGTGACCGTCGAGACTCAGGCAGTTGTAAAGGGTTTCCAGCTGGTCCCACTTGCGCACCCCGTGCCCGCAGTGCTGGCGTTCAGCCTTGGTGACGGCCGCACCAATCCCTTTGCGTTCATAATCGGTGACGGCATCGAGCAGGGTCTTGCGACGATCGATCACGCGGGTCTCGGGTGCCATCCACGGTTTCAGAATCAGGGCCTGGGCCGTTTTCGAGGCGCTGACCATCTGGGCGCCGGCCGACGGCAGCAAACGCACCCCGCGGGCCATGAGATCGATGAGCATCGCCGGTTTCAGATAGGTCGGCGGCACCTGGCCGATAAACAGGTCGCCGGGGCCGAGGTCATGGAACGCCTGGGTCAACTGGCTGAATCGGTGAATGATCATCTTCGGTTATCGATTGCGATGGGCTTGAATGCCCAGTTCGATCAACCGGTCGAGCAACTGGCCGAAGGAAATGCCCGCCGTCTGGGCCGCCTGGGGGAACAGGCTGGTGCGGGTCATACCAGGGATCGTATTGGTTTCCAAGACAAAAAAGTCATCGCCGCGCAGCATCATGTCGGTGCGGCTGTATCCTTTGCAGAACAGGGCCAGATGGGCCCGGCAGGCGTAATCCTGGGCCTTGGCCGTCAGCTCGGCGCTGATGCGGGCCGGACAGATCTCCTGGCTCGCGCCGGCAGTGTACTTGGCCTCGTAATTGAAAAAGGGGTGGCTCGGGTCGGGAATGATTTCGATCAGGGGCAGGGCCTCGGGTTCATCGTTGCCCAGAACGCTCGCGGTGATCTCGATGCCGTCGATATAGGCCTCGATCAGGGCGGTGGCATCCTCGTCGAGCGCCTTGGCGATGGCCGGCGCCAGCTCCCCGGCATGGCGAACGATGCTCATGCCGATGCTCGATCCGCCTACCACCGGTTTGACCACCAGGGGCAGCCCGAGTCGCGTCACCAGGCGGTCGCTCTCCACGGGATCGCTGCGCCGCACCACCGCGTAGGGGGCCACGGGTATGCCGTTGCGTTCGTAGATCTCCTTGGCCGCCAGCTTGTTCATGCTCAAGGCGCTGCCCAGAACGCCGGAACCCTGGTAGGGGATGTCGAGCAGTTCCAGCATGCCCTGGACCGTGCCGTCCTCACCATAGGGACCGTGCAGGATGATCAGGGCGGCGTCGATCCGACCCGCATCGGCGACGAGTCGGGCCAGATCGGTTTTGGGATCGTAGCGCTCGACATCGTACTTGGCCTTATCCAGTGCCTGAAAGACCTGTTCGCCGCTCTTCAGCGACACCTCCCGCTCCGACGAAATGCCGCCGCTGAGCAATGCGATGGTTTTTTTCATGTGGCTGTCTCCTCTTGGGCGAATTACACGTCAATCGGTTCGTTGGGTCCAAACACCCGCCGTTTGGCCAGGGCAAACTCCTCGGGCGTGATCAGGTTCTTTTCCAGCAGCTGGGCCAACGCCTCGATCTCGCGAATGCGCTGCCGTTCAGGGTCCTCCAGCTCCAGATGCGCGTCCTGGCCGCCGGCCTCGATGGCGGCCGGCCCCACGGGGGCGCCGAGCTTCAGGGAGGCCATGCCGCCTAAAAAACTCACTTCCAGGGAACGGCCTCGAAACAGGGGGGATTGCATGGCCTCTTTCAGGGAGCGGCCCTCGGAACGCAATTTACGGTAAAACAGGTAGGCCGACAAGGCCACCAACCCCATACCGGCCAGCACGATCCAAAGCAGGTACTGCACCAGGCCGCCGAAAAAGAGCACGAGCAACCCCAGCGCGGCCAGCAGCACCACGTGGAGCACCAGGATGGTATAGGCCATGGCGATGCTTTTAAACAAGCCTTCGCGTTTGTTGTCAATTTTGTTAGACATTTTTTTATCAACCGGCCGCCAGCGGACCCAGCGCGGCGTCAGCTTCGTTCTCGCTCATTTTTGGACGCCAGGCGTTCGGTAAGGTCCGGCATGTACTTTTGGTCCATCTCGAAGCGGATATTGCCCTGGCGCGCCATGTTGAGTTTCATGATCAGGAAATTGAGCTTTTTCAAGGTGGTGTAGCGTGCGGCGGTATCCGGCATTTGCGCCAGCAGTGCTTCGGTGAGGTGGATTTCCTTTTTGATTTCGATTTCCGGTGGCAGGCAATCCGCGTTTTTCAAAATCTTATAGGAGAGGCGCAAATCCTCGGGGATATGGCTGTCCCGAGCGAGATCGAGCGGCCGGCCGGCCCCCTGCAGGTTATCGAACATCCCCTTTTCCTGAGCCTTTCGAATCCGCTCTTCCACTATTTTTTCAAATCCGGTAATCATGATTTCCTCGGCGGAAAAAAATGGCCTTAGGAAAGGCCCGATCCGTTAGATCTGCGAATATAATACATTGGATTTCAGCTTTTCAAGGTCTATGTCCGAAATTTGCCGTGATCGAACCGGTGTCCGGCCGGACACCGGTTCGGCCGCTGGATTTGACAGACCGATGATGGATCAATATTTTTCATTTTAATAATAACGAGAGCAGACGGATCAATCGGATCGATGACAAAAAAATCCCCGCCAGACCATCAAGCCCGTGAATTCGACCGTCGCACCTCATTCATTATCGTGGAATACGAGGTCAACGAGGGCCGCTTCCGCGATATTCTGAAAAACATCGGACCCAAGGGACTCTTCATCGGCACCCGGCGCGTCATCGAAAAAGACCAGGACATCACCTTGAGATTTCCCCTCTTTTCATTCGATCAACCCATCGAGGTCAAGGGGCGCGTCACACGCACGACGCCGCACGGATTTGCGGTGGCCTTGGACGAAACCTTGGATGGCCTGCTCCAGAAGGACGGCCGACTCTCCGATATCGTTCATGAAATCGACAGATAGTGTCCGTCCACAAATAGGCAAATTGGGTCGAGATCAAGGCGCACGAGAAATTTAACCGCAGGCATATAGTTGATATTCCGAGGATTAAATTTTTCGCGCAACGCCGATATCGGGCCAAATGGCCATTTGTGGATGGGCAATAGACAAGCATCCGACGCCAATCCACGCCGCGTCTATCCATCCAAAAACGATCGAATGACACCCAGGGCCTCGGCCGGTCTTTCCATGGGAATCAAATGGCCGGCGTCCTGAACCTCGTGGTACCTTCCCAGGGGCATTGATGCCGCCACCCGCTTCAAGTCAATAAAGGGCTTGTTTTCGCTTTGCCCGCCCTCCATGACCAGCGCCGGGGGTTTGACCCGGGCCAGTTCTGGCCATGGGTCATGCTGAATGCTGCCCATGAAAAGCGCCGCTTCCCGTTCGGGCGAGCAGGCGAGACGGAGCCCGTTGCCATTGTCGCCGATGATGCCATGGGCCAGGTAGAGGGCGAGTACCTCCCGGTCCCATGACTGGAAGAAGGACTTACTCTGAAAATAGGCCCACGCCTCATCCCGATCCGACCACCCGTTGCGTCGGCGGATGGCTTTGGCGGCCATGGGATGCTGTTCCCTGGAAATTTTCGCCCCGTAGAACTCGCCGGGTAAAAAGATGGGTTCGATGAGCACCAGTTTGGCCGTATCCAGGCCATGTACCGTATGGGACAGGGTGAGCACGGCGGCGCCCATGGAGTGGCCGACCATCATGGGACGGTTCAGCTGCAGGCGATCGCAGAGCAATGTCACGTCGCCGGCCAGGTCCCGCCACCCCAGCCAGCCGTTTTCCGGATCGATGGTGCGGTGATCGAACAGGCTCGGTACGATCACCCGATAAGGGCCGGCCAGGTCCCGCGCAATGGGATGCCACAGCCAGGGCAAAAAACCGGTGGCATGCAGTATCAATACGGTCGGTCCGTCGCCTGGATATTCGAGATAGGCCATCGTCATGTCGCCGATGGTTTGATAACAGATGTTCGGTTGCACGATCTTTTAACCTCATCACAATAGTGACGCCACCGTAAAAAGCCCAATATCTGCGTTGTGCTCATCCCGTCGTCCTTGCGGCGTACGACAAGTACGCCTCAGGACACGGAATTTCGCACGCCTTGATCTTGAACTTTTTACGGCGCCGTCCGACATCGGTATTTTACACAGCCATCCTGGCTCATCGGCCGGGATGGCCATACTCGGCCGCCTCCCGAGATTCGAGGATCTGCCAGAGCGCCTTGGCTTCCTCGAATCCCGGGTCCTGCGCATTGATCTGGCGCAGGTGTTGCCGGGCATCGTCCCACCGGCTCTGATCCAGGTAGAGCCGGATCAGCGCCAGCCGGGCATCCTCATGCGTTCGGTCCAGATTCAGGGCGTTCAAGAAGGATGCTTCGGCTTCGTCGGACCGGCCGGCCAGCTGATGCATGAGCCCCAGTCCAAAATGGTTGTCCGCATGATGGGGGCGCAGTTGGACGGCCCGCTCGAGAGCGCGCGACGCATCCGCCACGTTGCCCAGATCCGCATAGGCCATGCCCATGTTGAAATAGAGGCGGTCATCGTCCGTGTAGCCGCAATCGACGGCTGCCTCGTAAAATTGGACCTCTTGGGCGCGATCGCCGATCTGCCCCCAGATGTATCCCAAATGATACAGGGCCAGGCAGTTATCGGGGTCTTCGGCCAGGAGCCGCTCGTGTGCCAGCCGGGCCGTTTCCCAATCGCCGGTTTGGACGGCGGCATCGATGCCGGGATGGCATTCCCGGTCGGTCTGCAGGGTCGGCGTTGGCGTGGCGCATGCGATCAACAGCAGGCCGTACACCAGCCCGATCAGAACCCGGGCAGACTTGTTCAATAGAAAACGCGATGCGGTATCAACAGCCGACATGATTGGTCCATCCTCATTTGTTTAAAAATCTATCCATAAGGGTCCTACAGGCCATGGAGATTCCACAAGCTTATATTAGCCCTTGCAGCGAACCGCAAGCTATGGTTTTTTGATATATCAAATTGATCATCCTCGGAAAAAGATCAAGACTGGCAGAAACCCGAGGGCGACAACCCGCAGGAGGATCGAGATGCTAGGCCAACGAACGTCGTACCCGAAGGCGACTGTCTGGGTCGCGATCCTCCTGCTGTCGGCCGCCGGGTTGCCCCTGCCCCTGCAGGCTTCGGGGATGCCTTTCGCTCCCGGGGAGCGGCTGGAATATGAGTTGCGATGGGAAAACATTCCGGCCGGTTCGGCCATCCTAGAGGTCCATTCACCCAAGACCATCAATGGCGAGACCGCCCACCACTTCGTGCTGACGGCCCAATCCAACGCCTTCATCGATCTGTTCTACAAGGTGCGCGATCGGATCGATGCCTACGCCGATTTGGATATGACCTGCTCTGTGCACTATGAAAAGCGGCAGAACGAAGGCCGTCACAAGAGAAACGAGGTAGTGGTTTTCGATTGGGATGCCCGGGAGGCGCGCTATACCAATTATGGCCGATCCAGGCCCGCTATCGAACTGATGGCGGGCAGTTTCGATCCCCTGTCGGCATTTTACTTCAGCCGAACGGTCGGCCTGGACATCGGGCAGCGGCTCGAACGGCCCATCACCGATGGCCGCCGGAATGTCATCGGCCGTTTGCGCGTGGTGGCGCGGGAAAAGATCATCCTGCAGAACGGCGCGTGCTACGATACGTTTCGGGTCGAGCCCGAGCTGAATCAGGTGGGCGGGGTCTTCAAAGAGAGCAAGGATGCCAGGATCCACCTCTGGATCACGGCCGACGAACGGCGTATCCCGGTGAGAATCAAGAGCAAGGTGGTGGTCGGGCACTTTGTCGGCGAGCTCGTATCGGTGCGTTGACCGCCGACCGCTACAACGCCGTTCTGTCTTTCAGGACCTCGAAACCGGATATGATGTCCAGCAGTTCATTCGTGATGTTCATCTGGCGCTGTTCGCGAAACAGTTTTTTCAAATCCCCCTGGAGTTCATCGATATTTTTTTCCGCCGATTGCATGGCGGCCAGGCGTGCCGAGTTTTCCCCGGCAAGGGACTGCACGAGGGCCCTGTAAATAGAGACGTAAAGGTATTGCCGGAACAGCTGCCGAAACAGCTCTTGACCGGAAAGCCCCAGCAGGGGGATGCATTTGCTCGGCCAGGGTGTCTCTTGATGGCGGCGCATCCAGCTGTGGTCGAGCGGCAAGACAGGATAGAACGTCTGTTCATACCCCATTTTTCCGGAAAGCGCATTGTGGCAGAGGTAAAACGACTCGGTGCCCCGGGTACGCTGCCAGCGTTCCAACTTGCCGATCATGTCGCCGACCATGTGGTGCACGGCGGTCAGGCTCCCCGGCGCCTGGTATTCAAGGGACGGCGGGTCGCCGCCATCGTCGATGGCGGCGGCGACTCTCTCCCCCACGCACCAGAACGTCACGGCCACGTCCTTTTCGCGGCGTTTTCGGGATTCGGCCAAGGCCGTGGCGGCGATGATGTCATTGAACTGACCGCACATGCCCTGGTCCGATCCGATGACGATCACAACCGCCTGCTTGTTCGAGACAGGGCCGGGTTCCACCCCGGCGTACCGGAACAGGGCCTGCCACCCTTGATCCACGACCCGGCGATAGGCTTCCAGCGACACCACGGCGCGCTCGTACTGCCGGATGTTGACAGCCGCCAGGCTCTTCATTGTCTTGACCACCGAGAGCAACTCCTCGGCGGTCCTTATTTTCTTATCCAGAACTTCCAGGGTCTGCATCGGGTGCCTCGACTTCCCTTATGGCATCGCGGATCACCTGATCCATCTTTTCCCACAGCGGATCGTCGGATCCAATGGTGTCGATACGATCCTCCAGATCAGGAAGGGCGGCCTCGATCTTCTCGAAAACCGCCTCCTGGGCCCTGGCCATCCGGTTTTCGGGGACAGGGTCCAGATATCCCCGGGTGACGGCCAGCAGCACGGCGATCTGCCGGGCGGCCGTCAAGGGGGAAAACTGGTCCTGTTTCAAGGCCTCCCGCACCCGCAGGCCGTGGTTCAGACTCTTGCGGGTGCTGTCGTCCAGGCGGGCGCCGAAGCGGGCAAAGGATTCGAGTTCGTGAAACTGGGTATAGGAGAGCCTCAAATCGCCGGCCACTTTCCGGTAGGCCGGTATCTGGGCCTTGCCGCCCACCCGGGAAACCGACTTGCCCACCTCCACCGCCGGCAGGACGCCCTTCTGAAACAGGTCCGGGGAGAGGTAAAGCTGGCCGTCGGTGATGGAGATCAGATTGGTGGGGATGTAGGCCGATATATTCTGAGCCTCGGTTTCTGCGATGGGCAGTGCCGTGAGGCTGCCGCCTCCCAGCTCGGTCTTCAGATGGGTCGCCCGTTCGAGCAGGCGGGAGTGGATATAAAAAATATCGCCGGGAAACGCCTCCCTGCCCGGGGGCCGGCGCAACAGCAGCGACAGCTGCCGGTAGGCCAGCGCGTGCCGGGTCAGATCGTCATAAACGACCATGACGTCCTCGCCTCGGTGCATGAAATATTCGGCCATGGTGGTGGCCGCGTAGGGTGCGATATACTGAAGCCCGGGCGGGTCGTCCCCTTCCACCACCACGACGGTGGTATAGTCCATGGCGCCCCGCTCCTTGAGGTCGGAGATGGTCTTGGCCACACCGGCGCTCCGCTGGCCGATGGCGCAGTAGATGCATTTGACCCCTTTGCCCCGCTGGTTGATGATGGTGTCCAGCGCGATGGCGGTCTTTCCCGTCTGCCGATCGCCAAGGATCAATTCCCGCTGCCCCCGGCCGATGGGAATCAAGGCATCCACCACCTTGAGGCCGGTTTGCAGGGGCTTGACCACCGGAGAGCGGTCCAGAATGGGCGGCGCCTCCTTGAGGACCTCGCGCCGCTCCGTTTCCCCCATGGACCCGAGCCCGTCCAGCGGACGGCCCAGGGGATCCACTACACGCCCCAGGAACTCCGGGCCGACGGGCATGTCCAGGATGCGATGGGTTCTGGCCACGCGCTGACCCGAAGCCAGGGTGTCGTTGGACCCGAAGAGCACGATTCCCACCCGGTCGGGAAGAATATCGAGCACCATGCCCATGCTTTCGTCGTCGAAGAGCACCAGTTCCTCGAATTGGACCCGGGTCAATCCGCCGACCCAGACAATGCCTTCTTCCACGGATCGGATGGTGCCGATCTCTTCGGTTTCCGGCAGGGGGCTGTAATTCTCCATGGCCTGGCCCATGGCCCGGGAAACTTCATCGAGGATGGAATGGATATCGAACTCTTTCATGCGGCATTCCGGCGCTTTGGTGGAATGGCCCGAAGAATTTCCTTCTCCAGGTCCTTGATATACTTGTCCAGGTTCCAGGCCACTTTCCGGTCGCCAGCCAGGGCTTCGATGCCCATGCCCAGGTCCCGGGAGATCTCGAACCCAATGCTTCCGGCAGATGGAAACCACCGGGCGAACATGTCCCGAACCCTTGCCTTGTCCGCTTCGCCGAGTTCGAATCCGGAGATCAACCGCACGGGACCGGCATAGGTGGCACTCTGAAATTCGTTCTTCCCTTCCGCCATTTTTTCCATGAAGACAGAGATGATCCGTGACTCGAGCTTGTCGTCGGCCAGATCCCGGATCACCTGGCCGCCCATGCGCATCACCTGGCGGACGGCATCGGTTTTGAGGTTCATCAGGAAGGCCTGTCGATCGTTGTCCACCTTTTCCATCCAGGATTGACGCAGGGCCTCGATCTCCGTCCGAAGCCGTTCGATCTTTTCTGTCCGCCACTGTTCGACTTCGGTCTTGGCGTCGGCCATCAATTTGGCGCGATCTTCCGTCAAAGCCCGCTGCTGGGCGGCCAGTTCTTCGGCGCGCCGCCGGGCGTCCTCTTTCGCCGCTTCGGATTGCGCCACGGATGCTGCGATGCGCGCCTCGCGGTCCGCCATGGCCCGCATCACCGGGCCATACAGGAACCGCTTCAGCAGCAGCACCAGCACCAGGAAATTGACCATCTGGGCGAAAACCGTGAATCCGTCGATGAGCACGTGTTACCCCCCGGCCTGGGATAAAAAATAGTTCCAGAAAGGATTGGCGAAAATCAAAATCATGGTCACCACAAAGGCGTAAATGGCGGTGGATTCCACCATGGCCATGCCGACGAAGAGGGTCCGGGTGATGGCGTTGGTCTCGTCGGGCTGTTGGGCGATGGAGGCCAGGGCCTGGGCCAGGGCCCGCCCCTCACCGATGGCCGGACCGATGCCACCGATGCAGATGCACAAGCCCGAGGCCACTATGGAGGCCACGGCCACCCATGCTAAATCACTCATAGCGCTTCTCCTTTGGTCGTTTTCCGGATCTGGTTTGAGCTTCCATGGCGGCGCCGATGTACACCGCCGCCAGTATGGTGAAAATATAGGCCTGAACAACACCGGTGAGCAGCCCGAGCAGTTGCATCGGCACAGGGAAAAAAAGCGGTGCGATGAGCAGTAAAATGGCACCGATCATGTTGCTGCTCATGACATTGCCGAAAAGACGAACGGCCAGGGCCAGGGTTCTGCTGATCTCTCCCATGATGTTGAAGGGAAGCATGAAGAAGGAGGGCCTGAGATAATTGGAGAGATAGTCCACAACCCCCATTTTAGAGACGCCGTAAACGGGCACGGCCACGAACACGACCAGGGCGAAGGCGCTGGTGGTGGAGAGGGAGCCGGTGGGCGGATGAAATCCGGGAACGACGGACAGAACGTTGGAAACGGCGATAAACAGAAACAGGGTACCCAGCAAGGGCAGCAGGCCTTTGGGTTGATGCGGCGTGACCGCTTTGAGTTGCCCGCTGATGGCGGACACAACCGCTTCGAGGATGATTTGCCGGCGCGACACCCTTCCGGTCGATGAGAGTCGCCGGGTCAGAAGCCACGATCCGACGGCCAGCAGAGCCATGACCGCCCAGGTGAAGAGAATGGTCCGGTTCAGAACCAGGAGGCCCGATTGCCAGAAGATGACGTTGTCCGGACTAATGTGCACGGTGATGCCCTCCCTTGTGTGCCAGGCCGATCCAACGCGTCATCAGAAACCGCATGACGCCGAAACCGACCAGGGCCGACCCGAAAGCCGCAACGCTGTGTTGCAGGGCCAGCCACAAGCCGGCCAGGGCCGCCACGGCACGCACGAAAAAGCTGATCCCCAGAAATCGCCGGGGGGATCTGCGGCGGGAGATATCCTTGAGGCTCCACCACAGGCCGCCGAAAAACAAGAGACCGAGGAAGGCGCCCCACGCGGCGCCGATGCCGATGTCCAGGGGATCAATTGCCATTGTCCTCTCTTTCTTGGCGGATGGCCTCCCGTTGACGGGAGATCCAGACCCACGCGTTGATGCATCCCATGGCAAGGCCGAACACCATGAGCATCAGGGTCCACGAATACCGGCCCGAATATTTGATATCGATCCAGAGCCCGATGAAAATACCGGCCAGGGTGGGAACGGCCACGGACCAGCCCACCAACCCGAACATGCCCAGGCCGAACCAGAAGGTCTCCTCTTTTTTCTTATCAGCCCGCAGTTTGCGTTTTTCGCGGACCGCCACGGCCCCTCTGAACGACCGTTCCTTTTTGTCGAAGGCTTCAGGCACTTTTCCCGAACTCCATAAATCGACGGATGAAACCGGCCTCCAGGCGGGCGACAGCCGTTCGGGCCTGCTTTTCCCGATCATCCATCTCGTTGACCATCCGGTCCACTGTCGCTTTGAGCAAGCCCAGTTCACCGGAGACGGCCAACTGAGTGGCGATGGTGACCCGCTCCTGCTGTTTGACCAGGATGCCGCCTTTCACGGCGAGGAATTGCTCCGGCCCGGACGGCGGCAGGTATCTCAGGATACCCGGCACCAGGGCGGTCACAAAATCGATGTGCCGGGGCAGGATACCGAAGGATCCGGCCGGCCCTTCGCCTACGATTTTCGTCGCGGCCGTGTCCAGAAAAATATCCGTGGGCAAGTAGATGGTCAGGTTCACGAGGCTCCCTCCTGCGCCCCTTCGGCCGCCGATTCGGCCGCCGATTCGGAGCGAACCTCATCCAAGGTGCCGATCATGTAGAGGGCGCTTTCGGGAACCTTCGAGAATTCGTCGTTCAAAATCCGCTCGCACCCCGAAATCGTCTCCTCGATGTCCACGAAGCGCCCTTCGATGCCGGTAAACTGGACGGTGGTGAAAAAGGGCTGGGTCAAAAACCGTTCCAGGCGCCGGGCGCGATATACGGTGTTGCGATCGTCGCGCGACAGCTCTTCGATGCCCAGCATGGCGATGATGTCTTTCAGGTCTTCATAGTTGGATAAAGTTTTTCGGACCTCCCGGGCCACATCGTAATGGCGCTGGCCCACGATGCGGGGCTGGAGCATGTTGGAGCGGGACTGCAGGTGATCCACGGCCGGATAGAACCCCTCACCCGCCCGCTTGCGCGACAAGACGATGGAGGCGGAAAGATGGGAAAAGGTGTGCACGGCCGATGGATCGGTCAAATCGTCGGCCGGCACGTAAACTGCTTGAATGGAGGTGATGGCCGCCTTGCGGGTGCTGCAGATGCGCTCCTCAAGCTCCGCCAGCTCGGTGCCCATGGTGGGCTGGTATCCCATGCGGGAGGGGAGCCTGCCCAACAGGCCGGACAGTTCGGAACCGGCCTGGATGAATCGAAAAATATTGTCGATGAGCAGCAGGACGTCCTGTCCCAGGTCGTCGCGGAAGTATTCGGCCATGGTCAGGGCCGAATGTCCTACGCGAAACCGGGCGCCGGGCGGTTCGTTCATCTGGCCGAAGACCATGACGGTGTTGTCGCGCACGCCGGCCTCACCCATCTCACGGTAAAGCTCCTCGCCTTCTCGGCAGCGCTCCCCGATGCCGCAAAAGATGCTCATGCCTTGATGCTTGCCCACCATGTTGTGAATCAGCTCGGTGATGATCACCGTCTTTCCCACGCCCGCCCCGCCGAAAAGCCCGGCTTTGCCGCCCCGTTCCAGAGGCACCAGCAGATCGATCGCCTTGATGCCGGTATAAAAAATTTCCTGATGGGCGATGCGTGCGGACAGCGTCAGGGGTGTGCCATGGATGGAACGCAGGGCCACATCTTCCAGCTCTCCCTGGCCGTCGATGGGGGTTCCGAAGACATTCAACATCCGGCCCAAAAGCGATCGCCCCACCGGAGCGGTGAGGGGGGTGCCGTCGGTTCGGGCCGGGTCGCCCCGACCGAGGCCGGAGGTGGCGCACAGGGCGATGCCCCGAATGCGGTTGGCGTCCAGGTGGGAGACCCCTTCGATGGGGATGTCGCCGTTTGCACCGGCATGGATCAACGCGTTCAGCGGCGGCAGACGATCCCTGAAAAAGAGGTCCACGATGCTGCCGCGAACCGACACCACGATGCCTTCATTGACATTTTGCGGGCTGGTTCGATCGTCCATGTTCGTTCCTGGCATGAGGAATCACACGCAAATCCAACGCGCATGGAGGATGGATAAGGGCCGAGGATCGGCATTAAACGTAGAAACTATCCTATAGGAACACGGCAGGGGGTGCAACCGAATTGGTCATTGGCCGAGGATTCTAACTGAAAAACGGTCATTAAACCCGGCGAGGATAGAACAGGTGGCCGATGCCACAAGCCATGCGGTCAAGTGCCGGTAAAATGCACGGCGGGCGGCCCAGAAACTCGCTGCGCTCAAACAGTCTGGGCCGCTTGTCCACCGTTTGCATTAAACCGGCACTAGGACCGCAGGCGTATGTGGCCCTGGCCACCAGCCCTATCCTCGCCTGCCATGCCCATTGCCATGCGTCTTATTATCAAACAACTTCTAAAAAGCTAGTCCTCCAATGTGAATCAAATTCAGTTAGAACCGCAGATCGTTGGTTTGACCGGCCAGCAGTAAAATGCCGGGAGGCACCGCCCCCCGGCACGCGATGGTTATCCAATTTCATCAAACGATCAGCCGATCAAGCCTTGGCCGCCGCGAAGGTTTCGTTGACCCGGTCCCAGTTGATCACGTTGAAGAATGCGGCGATATAATCGGGTCGTCGGTTCTGGTATTTCAGGTAGTAGGCGTGCTCCCACACATCCAGGCCGATGATCGGTATCTTGCCCTGGCTCAATGGGCTGTCCTGGTTGGGTGTGGTCACGATTTCCAGCTCCCCTCTGTCCACGACGAGCCAGGCCCATCCACTGCCAAAGAGCAGGGCGGCCGCATTTGAAAAGTCCTCTTTGAACTTCTCTTGGCTGCCGAAACGCTTGACAATGGCATCCATCGCCGGACCGCCTGGAGCGACGCCCTGCTTTAAAAGGGGCCAGAAAAAGCTGTGGTTCGCATGCCCGCCGCCATGATTGCGGACGGCCGTGCGGATGGCCTCGGGCACCTCGTTGAGGTTGCGCACCAACTGCTCGACGCTGAGTCGTTGCAAGGCGTCGTGTCCCTCAAGGGCTGCGTTGAGTTTATCGACATAGGTTTGATGATGTTTGGTATGATGGATTTCCATGGTACGCGCATCGATGAAAGGTTCCAATGCATCATAGCCATAGGAAAGTTCGGGTAACGTGTGTTTCATAACTCACCCCCTATAGACTGGCAACCGCCGCGTGACCCTGCCGGCTCTGCGCTTCCGGCTGTCAGGATCACGGGCGGGAACAGTATTCAATCGTTGACACATCCCCTGCGCCGAAGGTCACGGCATTTCGCAGATGAGTGAGTGATGCGAGCGCCGTGTCGGATCACGACGGCGTGGGTGGCATGAACAATAACCTTTTAATGCATGGCCATGTTGTCAAGGGGGGCGATCCAGGGTCTACTCCATCCTGCCTGGGAAAGGCGCATACACATGCTTCCCCTTTCCCTCTTTGAGTTCGGCGGCCATCTGCCGGACATGCACGAATCGATGTTTCAGCTCGTAAAATCCATGCCACCAGGCATAATCGGGCGCCATCATGGCGGTTCCCATACGCGCGCGGCGCCCCTCATGATGCCACAACTCATAATATTGCCACTCGATGGGTTCATCGAAGTGGCGCTCCCTGGAAACGAGTCCTTGGTCATAGAGCTGGTTCATGATCTTTTCAATGGGATCGAAGTAATTGTCGTTATAGTGATGAATCACCGCATCCAGGTTGCGAAAATGATCCTGGGTCCATGTGGTGGAATGGCATTGGAGGCACACCGCCTCCATTTTCCGCCGCTCGTCCTGCCACCGGGTGGCCGCCGGAAAGGGTTCGAAATCTTCCGGCCGCACGGTCCGCGGGGCCTGGGTCTCCCATGAGAGCCGCTCGGTCACATCGTGGGAGACGTCGAATTTTCCGGTCACCGCCGACATGTGACAGGTGGCGCAGGTCGGTGCGCGGAAATGTGTGCCGGCTTCCCACCGACGACTGGTCGGGTCCCAGGTCCAACGATGGCCTTCGGCGTGATAGATGGTGCCGTGTTTGGATTCGTTATAGATTTCGATCTGCGGATGATCGGGGCCCAGGTGACACTGATCGCACGCCTCGGGCTTGCGCGCCTCTTCGATGGAAAAGCGGTGGCGGGTGTGGCAGCTGGTGCAACTGCCTTTGCTGCCATCCGGATTGATCCGTCCGACCCCGACGTTGGGCCAGGTGCCCGGCAACGGCTTGCCGTTTTCAACCTCGACCACGGTGCCGTGGCAAGCCAGACAGCCGGTGGTTCTTTCGGTCGTGTTGTTCATCCCGTCTTTGAGCCAATGGTCGATCTTCCACATGATTTCATGGGTGTTGGCGTGTTTGCTGCGGGCATACTGTTCGGCCTGGCGGGGATGGCACCCCTGGCAATGTTTCGGGGAAACGACCACCGAGATGGGCCGGGAAGAGTGCTCGAGATGGGCGGTCAGCACGGCCTGCTCATCGATGGCGCGATGACACTTATCACAGTGCACATCGACCCGGGCGTGAACCCCATTGTTCCAGTCCATGAAAATGCCCGGCGTCTTTTCACGGTGGCAATCGATGCAGCTCTGGCCCACAATGGCGGTGTCCCGTTTTTCAGGTATCAAGCGCAAGGGAAAATCCCAGCGCCACACACCGATGCAGGCCAGGATCAGGAAAATCAGCATCAGGTTGGTGTAGGCCAGGACCACGAACACCCTGCGTCCGGCCGGGGGCTTGCCCGTACCGGCCGAGCCGGCCTTGAGCGGGCCGATCCGGCGCACCTTTTCAAATACCTCGGTGCCATGCGGGGCGCCTTTCAGGGCTTCGGTCAGGTCCGCGCCGGCAGTGTGCTTGCCGAAATGGCGTCCACCCTTCCAACGGGCGCTGTCGCTGACGTCATACACGTCGTTCTCAAAAACAAAATAGGCCGGCCGGCCTTCGGCCCCGTCAAAGCCCGCCAGGTTGGCCCGGGAGATCTCATCCTTTCCTGTTACGGGCGGCGGTGTCTGCTTCATCTTTCGATGCACCACCGTGACGGCGGCCAGACCGATGGCGACCATCAGGGCGAAGAGAAGAATCTTGATCGAGAGCATGAGGCCGAAGGTGTTGTCGAAGAACTGTTCCCAGCGGTCCATGCGGGCCCAGGTCAGATAGATACCTGTCGCGGTCAGGGTCGCCATGCACGAGAGCCCCAACAGACGCTCCGGCTTGGGGATGCCGCCGGTGAGCCGCGCCGGACGGACAAAAATATGGATATAGAAGATCGCGCCGAAAAAAATCACCGCCGCCAGCAGGTGAAGATAACCGATGACGAACCTCAGCGTCTTGTGCAGCGGCTGCTGGAGCCGTTCGGATTTTTCCAATACCGAGGATGCGATCGGATACCGGTATCCGTTGCGGATATAGGCAAAGCCAACGGTCTTGAGCTGACCGCCGGTGCTCTCCTGGTGGCAGAAGATGCACGCCTGACCCGTGTCGCGGGCGTACTGTTCCGTTGCCCGAACCGAAGGTGGGAAAATGACGCCGATCAGCAGCGCGAGTCCGAACATCGCATAGCAAAGGGGACGCTTTGGCATGGTCATCTCTCCTCATTTTGAGACCGCTTGTAGCACAAAGGCCGCCCCCATGCCAATGTTCGTCTGTGTCGCAGCAGATTATGCCTCGCTTCCTTCGGCCTGGACGACAAACGGTCCCAGGGCCTTGGCATTTTCAACCCCGGTTTCCAGGAAAATCGTTCGCGTGGGATAGGCGAACGAGATGCCTTCTTCCTGAAAACGCCTGAAGATTTCCAGGTTGATGGCCTGTTGGATATCCATGTAGAGGCTATAGTCCGGGTCCAGCACATAGTAAACCGTCTCGAAATTCAGCGCGGAGTCGCCGAATCCCTGGAAATGAGAGCGGTCGAAGCGCGTGCGATCCCGGGCCTCGACGGCCTCCCGAATGATTTTCGGGATCAATTGCAATTGGTCATGGGAGGTTTGATAGAGTACGCCGATGGTAAACACCACCCGCCGTTCAGCCATGCGTTTGTAGTTTCGAATTCGGCTCTTGAGAAGATCGCTGTTGGCGAAAATCAACTGCTCCCCGGAGATGCTGCGAATCCGGGTGGTTTTCAATCCAATGTATTCCACCGTTCCCATGTGGGTGTCGACGATGATGAAATCTCCGATCACGAAGGGTTTGTCGAGCACAATCGAAAGCGAAGCAAAAAGATCCGCCAGGATACTCTGCACGGCCATGGCCACCGCGATACCACCGATACCCAGACTGGCGATGAGGGTAGTAATTTTGACGCCGGGGATGTTATCGAGCGCCAGCAGGGTGGCGACGGACAGCAGCACGAATCGCCCCACGAAACCGAGTGCGCGCATGGTCGTCATACGCTCGCCGGAAGCATTTTGCACCTTGGCCTGATACCGTTTGAGCGCAAAAGATATCAGGACATTACCCCATATCGTCACCTGAACGATCACGGCGATGACCGACAATGCCGACATCCACGTCTGAAACCCATCGCCCTTATGTAAACCGGAAGCCCCCATGTCGATGGCCAGAATGGCGATGACCGTCATGGATATCCGTTCGACCAGCAATGCGACCAGTGAATAGACAGTGTCATGCCTCACCTGATCGCGGGCCATGAAACGGCGCGCCAATATCCCTTTGATCAGGCGAACGATCACCAGAAACCCGATGCCGAGAGACAATGCGATCAGCCAATCTTTCAATGGACTGCCAAGAAACGTGTGGTCCAGCAATTCCATGCCTGCTTTCTCCTTTCTTAGAGAATCTTTTAAAAAATAGTGGTGGTCGGGGGTATTGTGATCGGCATTTCAAACAATTATTATAAACACCCATCCCGCTGTTTCAACGGACGGTCCGGTAGACAGACCTGGGAAGTGTGCACTCGATAATAAAGGTGTGCGCGTATGCATACACCGCAGTGGCGGTTCCAAAACGATTTTGAACAGGATTCGATAAGGAGCGCGGCCGCCACGCGCGTGCGCAGCGCCAAAGGTTCAACGCCCGGTGGCGCATCCCTCTGGCACAAACCTTGCTGAACGTCTTGGCCGAAGCCCGTACCGATGCCCGTATCGATGGGTGTCACGATGATCCAGCGATATGGCCCAAGGCATCATGTATGCAGGATCGGGAGGCAACCATGCCCAGCGTTCATGCCGTCGGCAACGACAGCGTTCGGAGTCAGAACATCTTCGGTCAACCCTTGACTATCTTCGGCATTCCCGTGGACCGTGAAACCATCTTCTCCGACCACAAGGGAATTTACAGAATCCGAACGGAAAAGCGTCAGCGCAAACTGATCGTGAAAAGCACGTTCATCAAATTTTTTCTTCATCACGAGGAGACCATCCGATGTTTGACCACCGGATACTCCCCGGTTTCCATCAAAGAGCAACTCATCACCGGCCCCGCATTTCTCTATTTTAAGAAAGCGATCTTCATTTTCACAAACAAGCGTATTCTGCATGTGCCCACGCGGTTCAATCGTTCCCAGTACGGGGCGGTTTCCCAGATTCTTTATGAAGATTGCGCACGTATCATCATAAAAGGGCGCACGCTGCATGTTGATTATAAGAACGGAAGACAAGAAGCATTTCCCTATTTAGGGCGTCAGGAAAAGAAAAAGCTGCGCACCCTTATTGCCGGAGTGACGCTCTCACCCAAGGAGGCCGGGCAATTGAAGAGTCGGGTTCACCTGTGCCCCAGCTGCACGCATATCCTGCAGCCAGGTGACAAGATATGCGAGACCTGCAAGATGAAATTCAAGACGCCGTTCAAAGCCAAGCTTTTCTCCCTGCTGATCCCCGGCGGCGGCTATTTCTACAGCCGCTTCAAAATCATCGCCACGGCTGCGGGGCTGTTTGAAACAGCCTTGATGACGGTACTCGTACTACAGGGCCTTGCCCTGCATCGGGGAACACCCGTTGCCCTTCATTGGGTGGCACTGCCGGCGTTTGCCCTGGTTTTGGAAAAATTCGTGATGGCCTACCATACCCAAACCCTGATCCAGAACGTCATTCCTGAAAAAGGCGATTATGCCGTGCGTAAAATCTGACGGCTATGTAAAAAGTCTGGAATTCGTTTTTCCCGTCATCCCAGTGGGAGCCGGGATCCGGTCTTTTCAATATGTTCTGGATGTCGGCGTTCGCCGGCATGACGCTTCTGCGACTTTTTAAGGTTTTATCAAAACTGATGGATACGCAAAAAATTGTGGCCGGACAGTACCGTAAAAATTTGACCGGTAAGAATACGGCCGCCCTGCCTCCTGTCGTCGACAAAGCCGCTCCATGTTTCAGGTAAAGGTCATTCCGAATGCCGTTGCCAAAAGCCGCAATGGTGTTTAGTATTTTTTATTGAATATCAATCGCGTTACCATCAGCTCCCCGACTGCCTCACCATCATCGATCACGCCAAACTGGAGGATAGACATGCAAAAAAAGATCGCCATCGCCGTCGACGGATCGGTGCATTGCGGCTGCGCAGTGCGCTATGCGGCCAATATGGCCAAGGTCCTGCCCGGGTTGAATTTTGAACTCGTGCACGTGCAACCCTCCCTGTCCCAGTACCTGATCGAGGAGGCCGAGCGAAAAGCAAAGGCGAACAGGGCGCTGCAGGCTTTGATAAAGGCCAACCGTGAAGCATCACTCGACATCCTGGAAAAGGTGAGGCGCCAGATGGTGCAGCAGGGTGTGGATGCCGAGAGAATCGAATTGTGCTCCCGCATTCGAACTACGGGTCTGGCCGAAGACCTCCTGGATGAATGCCGCTCGAAGGCCTACGATGCCATCGCCCTGGGGCGGCGGGGGGTCACCTATCTGCAGGAACTGGTCACGGGCAGTGTCACGGCCAATCTGCTCGAGCACTCCCAGATCACTCCGGTGTGGATGGTGGACGGCGAAGTGCCCGACAACCGGATTGTCCTGGCGGTGGACGGTTCCCAGAACGCCTTGCGTGCCCTGGACCATTACGCCTTCATGGTCAGTGGCCAAAAGGATGCCAAGATTCATATCATCCACGTCAAGCCGCGGCTGCGCGACATCTGCACCATCGATTTCGACAATCAAACCATGGCGGCGGCCGAAGAGATCATGCTCGACAGTGACCGGCACTGCATCGATCAATTCTATTCCCAAGCCTTGGGCGTTTTTAAAAAGAACGGTCTGGAGACCGACCAGATCGACATCCAAACCATCGAAAGCCGCATTTCGGTGGCCGGTGCGATTCTCGATGCGGCCCGCAAAGGGGGGTTCGGCACCATCGTCGTGGGTCGCCGCGGCTTCAAGAACAGCAAATTCAGCGGCAGCGTATCGCGCAGCATCATTCAGAAAGCCACCCGTATGGCCGTGTGGCTGGTCCCTTGAGTCTGGCCAATCTAAAAAAAAGCTCAAGTTTGATCCAAAAGAGCCGACACCAGAAATGAAGCTATATCTCCAGACTGAGAGCGGTGCATGAGCGATTTATTCAGCGTGGGTGCCGATTACCTGTTCAGTATCATGGCCAATCAAAGCAGCCAGATGACGACCCTGTCCAATCAGGCCCTGAACAGCGGTATCGATAAGTATGTGAACAAGGATTACGAGGGCGCGGTCGTGGATTTCAAACGCGCGTTCGGTCTGGATCCCTATTCGGAGTATGCCATCGATACGGTCAAATACCTGGCCATGACCCATCAACGCCTGGGGCAGACCGAAGAGGCCATCGACGCCTACAAGCAGGGGCTGCGGGTCCATTCGGACAGCGATATCCTCTATGTGGCCATAGGCAACCTCTACATCGGCGAGGGTCGCACCGGCGAGGCCATCGAGGCCTATGAGTCGGCGGTGCGCTTTTATGACGACCCCAACAACCGTTTCTCGCTCGGCCAGGCCTATCTGAAGGCAGGACGCTACGATGACGCCGTCAACCAGTTCGAAAAAGTCGCCAAAAACGAATCATACAGCCGAAACGGCTATTACGGCCTGGGACAGGTCTACAGCGCACAGAAACAATACGACAAAGCCATCGAAAATTTCCAACAGGCGATTCGCAAAGACAACGACTTCTACGATGCCTATGCCGGCATGGGCTATGCTTACGCCGATGCCGGTGATATGGACAACGCAAATAAAATCAAGGAGTTTTTGGAATCCGAAGGCAGCGATCTGTCCGTACTGCTCAGGGCTTATATCGGCAAGGCCACCCAGCCCAAAATCATGCTCGCCTACGCCGACAGCAAATTTCCCTATTTCCTCCCGCCCAAAACCAAGGTGTCGGCACTCAACAGCTACATGGCCAATGCCAATGCCAGCCAGACGTTCAGCGTCCGCTTTCAGTTCAACAAGGAGATGGATCGGGCATCCGTGGAAAATGTGACCAATTGGAACATATCCCGATCCCAGGAGAGCGGTCCCGGCATGCGCTACAACATGGGCCTGTCGATTCCGGATACCGAGGCGCGCCTCAGTCCCATTCCCACCGGCATCTATTACGATGAGAGAACCATGACGGCCACCGTTCGTTTCGATATCCGCCAGAACAGCGACGGAACGGCCACCATCGATCCCTCCCACATCCTCTTTTCCTTCAATGGAAAGGATGCCGACGGCAACACCATGCATCCCGATTACGATCAGTTCATGGGATTTTCCAAATCCATATAGGGTAGTGCCTTACGGCCCGTGGTTGGCCACATAGAAGTCGTCGATCAGTCCCCTGGCTTTGAGGGATTCGCCGTACAACCGCGCCTCATCCAGGGTGGTGAAATGAGAGGCCTTCACTTGATACCAGGTTCGTTGGGTGCTCTTGGCCTGGGTCCAGAAGGCGTCCACCCCGGCCTCCTTGAGACGATCCACGTAACGCTGGGCATCATCACGTTTCAAATAGGCCGCCACCTGGATGGTGAACGGGTCGGTCGCCGCCGGAGGCTGCTCGGCCATGGGCGCGATGGGTGGCGGCAACTCGGGCGCATCGGGTTCGGACGGCCAATTGTCGACGATCATCCACGCACCGACCGATGCGATCAGCGTCACAACCGCCGCCCAGCGCAGCCGAACCGGAAGGGAACGTGCCCATGCCCATGCCCGGTCTGCAAGGGGGCGCAACCATCCCCGGCATAGCCGTGCCATGACCATGGCGCGATCGCTGGATTGACGCAGGATTGCCGTCAGGTGGGGCCTCGCGCGTGGCGGCGTCGGCGGAGCCGCAGCGGGTTCCCGGGGTCTGAATCGGCCTGCCAAGGCTTCGATCTGTTCGTCGCTCAGATGGGACAGGGCCTGCCCGGCGGCGGAGAGGTCCGATCGGTTGCCCGCGTTGGGTTTAAGGTGGCAGCGGGCCGCGGCCAACCCCTCGATGCAGCGCTCGTGTCCCGACGCGTGCCCCCGGAGATAGACCTTGAGGGTCCAATCGTTGATATGGCCGATACGCAAGAGAAGATCACACAACCCATGCACCCACTCCCGGTGATGCTCCTGGAACATCTGCCACACCCGGCGATAGGTCTGCATGGCCTCGAAATCGGTGCGCTGCTGGGAGAGATAAAAATTGGTCAGCAGTTTCTGAATCTTTTCATGGCGGTCCCAGGCGCCGCCGATGAGTGCGGCGACCTCATGGTCTTCGGAAGTGGTATGTTGCCGGCGGCAGGCCTCCTCAAGCCATCCCTGGGCGACCGCCTCGTCGGTCGGCCGCATCCGCAGATAGGACGCGACCACCGCCCGCCCGACATCCCCCAATGCAGGCTGGGCCAGATAGAAACGGGCCAGCCGCATGGCCAGAAACTCTCCGCTGCGCTGACGCTGCAGGGGTGAAAACCAGAAGCTGTCATAGACCGACATGGTCCGCTCGAATACCGCCTCGGCCTCCCGCAACATCCCGGCGCGCTCCCAGACGGCCGCTTCGGCCACCTGGCGCCGGATCAGGAAATGCCCCACCCGGTTCAGCACCCAGCCGATCCCCACGAACAGAACGGCCAGCACCAACATCACGGGCAAGGCGATCCAAGTCATGGCGGCCAGCCGCTGCCAGTAGGGCAACAGCACGGTGCAGATCGCCACGCCGAACAGGGCGGTCATCCACAAGCGTACACCGATATGTCTGAAGACGGCACTCATGTTATCGCGTCACGATTTCCGATCATGGCGTCGGCCAGCAGAGCCGCCGCCTTGGCCAAATCCTAACCGCGCTGGTGTTAAAAGCCTTCCCGCAAGGCCACCCAGACATCCGATTCGCCGCCGCCACGGGTGGGCAGCCCGGTCGTCGCGTCGACCACCTGGAGTCGAATGCCGGCCGGCTGCAGAAAGGGACGCGGCGGCTCGCCCTCGGTAGCTTTGATCATAAAACGGGCCCATATGGGCGCCGCGCCCCGGTTGCCGGTGATGCCGATACCATTATGGTCCCGAAGGCCCTCGTCACGATCGTAACCGACCCATACCGAGGCACATAGGGCCGGTGTGAAACCGGTAAACCAGGCGTCATGATATCCATTTGTGGTCCCTGTTTTTCCGGCCGCCGGCTTGTTGAACCCCATGCGCCGGACAACCTGGCCGGTGCCTTGATCCACGACCCCTTTCATCATATCCACCACTTGGTAGACCAGACGGCTGTCGAGCACCTGCGTGCCGCTGACAATATGCTCTTCCAGCAGCTGGCCGTAGGCATCTTCCACCCGCCAGATGCAAAAAGGTTCGTAATAGATGCCCTCGGCCGCAAATGTCGTGAAACTCGAGGCCATCTCCAGCGGGCTCACCCCCGATGTGCCGAGGGCCACCGAATAAACCGGAGACAGCGGACTCTGTATCCCGCATCGCCGCGCCGTGTCGATCACCGCTTCGGGGCCGACGCGGGCCACCAGCTGGGCGGCGATACTGTTGATGGACTCGGTAAACGACTTCTTGAGAATCACCGGCCCCTGGTAGGCGCGTTTGAAATTCTGCGGCCGCCAATCGGGCGCACCGGCCACAGGAATGCGAATCGGTCGATCCTCGATAACAGTGGCCGGCGTTACGCCCAGCTTTTCAAAAGCCGTATAGTAGAGAAACGGCTTGAAAACCGAACCGGGCTGACGGTTGTTCTGCACAGCCCGGTTGTACTCGCTTTCACCGTAATTGCGTCCGCCGACCATGGCCTTGATGGCCCCCGAGTTGACCTGAATGGCCACCAGGGCCCCCTGGGGAAGTTCATCGGAATTGCCCGCGGGCGGCGCAAGTTCCCGGCTCAGGTCGGCCAGGCCCTGGGTCAGGGTATCCTGAGCCGCCTGTTGCAATTGCGGATCCATGGTCGTGGTGATCTTCAAACCGCCATGATAGACGATTTGGGGACCGTAACGCTCCTCGAGCTGTTTCAACACCCAATCCACGAAATAGCCGCCGACCGGACCGGATGGCCCCTGACCGGCAAATGCCAATTCCTGCGCAGCGGCGTCGGCAGATTGCTCCGCCGTGATGAATCCGGCGGCCACCATTCGTCCGAGGACCACCTGTTGCCGGGCCTTGGCGCGCTCCGGGTGGCGCAAGGGGTTGTAACGGGTGGGCGATTTGGGCAATCCGGCCAACAGGGCCGCCTCCGCTATAGTGAGTTGGCCGGCCGTTTTGCCGAAAAAGAGCCGGGCCGCGGCCGACACGCCCTGGGCGCGGGGTCCGAAATAGATCTGGTTGACATAGGCTTCGAGGATCTCGCGTTTGCTGAATTGGGACTCGATTTGCAGGGCTACCAGAAGCTCCCTGAATTTGCGGCGATAGGTCTGCTCGAAGCTGAAAAACAGATTCTTGGCGAGCTGTTGGGTGATCGTGGAGGCCCCCTGGACCTGATCGCTCACAAAGGTACGCCAAAGGGCCTTGATGGTCCTGAATTTGTTGATGCCGTGGTGTTCCCAGAACCGATGGTCCTCGGTAGCCAGGATGGCTTGCAGGAAAACCGTCGAAACCTGATCGAGAGGCACGTAATCATGGCCGCCGATCTGAAGCACACGTTCGCCGTTGGCGGCGTAGATCTCGGTAGGGGGTGTGTCGATGATGCGCCGCAACGGTTCCGGCACGCTGGGCAAGTCGCTGATGGCCCAGAACAACAGCAACACCCCGGCCATCGCCGCCACGCCGCTTCCGGCGAGCAGCAAGGAGAATCCTCCGGTGAGCCAACGGATCAAACGCACCACGGGGGTCATGGCCGGTTCCCCCCACTCCACGGCCAGCCGGGCGTGCCGCCTTCCTCTAAGGTGCGCTGCATCCGGCGGACGTCATCGCTTACCCCCTGCATCAAAATCACCCGAGGGCCATCGAAACCGATCACCTCGAATCCCAGATCCACGGCGTCGCCCAGCATCCGATTGGAGATACCCACGCGTTCGATGCGGCCTTGGGCCCGCAACAGGTCCTGGGGATGGGCCACGATGCGCCGGCGGGTCGTTTCCGGCAGATCGTCCAGCGCCGAAAAAAAGCGATCGGCTGAATAGATATGATCCGTGAAATCGGACAATTGATCCAACCCGGTGCGGATTGCCACCTCGCCGCGTTCGATGTGGGCGAGCAGGTCCGGGCTGAGGCGCAACCGATAGGTGACCTGGTTGCCGGCATCGAGCAGGTAAACCTGCAGCTGCTGATCCTGCCGCTCGAAAAAGGTTCGCTGCCAACGGCCACTGCTCAACTGGCTCAACAAGGTATAGGGCGATGCAATTTCGTTGGCCAGCACCGGCGGCAACTTCAGATAGAGCTCGACAAAATGCTCGGCCGAAATCATGGCGCCTTTGTCATCGACGATGCCGGCGACGACCTGTCCCAGCGACACCGCCCGGCGCATCTCGCGCTGCATATGCGCACGCTGATCGGCGTGCTGGGCCAGCGCCTGGCGCGCCGAATCGGCTTCGCGCCCCTTTTCCCAGATGGCGCCGGAACGGGGGCGATAGGCGTTGGTGGTCAAAAGATAGTCACCCACCAGCCGCTCGATCCAATCGAATCTAAATTCCGTGATGACGACCAGCGCCAATGCGAACAACAGCACGATGGTTCGCGGCGCGATCAAGCGCGTGCGCCAGGTGTGCATGTCGGGGGGGGCATACCAGGGGACCATATGGAACGACACTAACCCGTTTGAAAACTGACGTTGTTTTGCATGTCAACACAAGCGGTCGTCGACCGCCGGCCTCATGCGGTTGGGCCGGACGCCGGATTCGAATGCAGGCCCGGTTCGATGCGTACCGGTATAGTCCAAATCGAAAGGGAGGTCAAAATGAAGTTGGCCGATGCGGCAATTCTGACTGAATGTGATTCACCTTGAAGGGTGCGCCTTCCAAAAGTTTTTTGATAAAAATAATCGCATGGCAATGGAGACGGCAGGCGTGGGTGGGGCAGGTGGCCAGGGCCACGTGAGCCAGCGGTCAATAGTGGCGGTTGAATGCAAAGGGCGGACAAGCGGCCCAGACTGTTTGAGCGCAGCGAGTTTCTGGGCCGCCCGCCGTTCATTTTCCCGGCACTTGACCGCTTGGCGTGTGGTCTCGGCCACCTGTCCCACACACGCCCGGATGGAACAGGTGGCCGACGCTACACGTTCGACGATGCCTCTTGTTCTCCACCGATGGCACGCCCCAATTCACCGGACTCATAAAGTCCCCGGAAGACATCGATGATATCCGGGTCAAACTGGGTCCCCGCTCCGCCGTACATGATCTCGAGAATTTTTGACTCGGGCATGCGGCCGCGATAGGCGCGGTCCGATGCGATGGCATCGTAGACGTCGGCCACGCTGAGGATACGCCCCAGCAGCGGTATTTGATCGCCGGCCAGCCGATCCGGATAGCCTTTTCCGTCAAACCGCTCGTGGTGGCAGCGGACGATCTGCTTTTCCCGGGTCCACAGTCCGAGGTGTCCCATAATTTCGTATCCGATCACCGGATGCTGCTGGATGATGCGATACTCCTCCTCGTCCAGTCGGCCCGGTTTGAGCAGGATGTCGTCTCGGATGCCGATTTTGCCGATGTCATGCAGCAACCCAGCCACATTGAGGATCTCCTGCTCCTCATCCGAGCATCCTATGGCCTTGGCCAGGGAAATGGCCACCAGGGTGACCCGATTGGAGTGCTGCTTGGTATACGGGTCACGCGCCTCGATGGCCTTTACGAAGGCATAGAGGGTCGACAGCAGGTTGTTGTAAATGTTTTCGTAAAGCGCCAGGTTTTCGATGCCGGTGGAGGCCTTCTTGGACATGAAATCGAGGTAATAGAGATCTTTTTCATTGAACCGGTGGTCGCCCTGGTAAATGCTGGCCATGAGCACGCCCAGTGGTTTGGAACGGATCTTTAACGGCACCAGCATGAAAGAGAGCACCTGCCGGGGCAAACGCCGATTGCCGCCATTGGTGGCGATGATAAAGGGCTGGTCGTCGTGAAGCACCTCCTGAATCAAGTGGTATATCTTGGGGTCGCTCGGTGAGAGCAGATGGCCAAAACCGCTCATCTGTGATGCCGCCATTCCGGCGGTGGCTTTCTTCGCCCAGGGAGAGGCCGCGGCTGCTATGGGCATCGGTTTGCTCGTTGGTTCGTTGAGCAGATAAAAGCAGGCGGCATCGGCCTGAACGATGTCGACCGCCATCTCCACCAACTGCTTGAACACATCGGTGCTTTCACGCAGGTTGGAAAAGTCGGTCAAGATGCGGTTCAAGATATTGAGTTCGTCGACTTTATAGACCAGTTCGGCGTTGAGTTTTTCGATTTTGGCCTTTCCGGCCACTTCCTTCTGCAGCATCACGTTTTCGATGAACAGCTGGCGTTCCCGCAGGACGCGTTGCACGCACAACTCCATCTGATGCAGATTCACCGGCTTGACCAGAAAATCCACCACGCCGTTTTTCAACGTTTGAATGGTGTTGTCCAACGAAGGATAACCGGTCATGACGATGACCGGGATGGTGTTGTCGTGTTTATGGATGTGCTCCGCGAGGGCCAGGCCATCCATTTCCGGCATGTTGATGTCGGTGAAACAGCAGTCCACGTGTTTCTCAGCGAGCAGGCCGACCGCCTCCCGACCATTGTTGGCCGTGAGCACCTCATACCCTTTGGCGGAAAAATAGGTGTTGGCGATGTCGATGATGCTCTCTTCGTCGTCGACAAACAGGATGGTTTCTTTCTGATCGCTATGCATGCCGTGTCCCAGTGCCAGAATAAAGATTCTGATATCGTTGAACATTGTACCCAATCGCAAGCCAATCGGCATCGATGGCATGCATCTGCGGTACGTTCGTTGTCCAAACCTGTGTATCGACCCGTTTCAGGGGAACTTGATTTTTAAATGGGAAATGAATGAACGAAAGATAAAAATCAGGAAGGGTCATCCGAGCCCAATCGATACACCTTGCCCGGCAGATCGTGACCGAAAAGCCGACTCAGCCGACGGCTCCACCGTGCGATGGGCTCGATCCGGGCACCGGCTGAGATACCCAGAGCATCCATGAGATAAAGCGTGTCCTCGGTGGCGATGTTGCCGGCGGCACCTTTCATGAACGGACACCCCCCCAAACCGCCCAGTGCGGTATCGAAATGCGCGATCCCCATTTCCATGGCCGCAATGACATTGACCAGTCCCAGGCCACGGGTGTCATGGAGGTGCAGGGCCACCGGAACCGCACCGGCCACCGGCAGCACGGCCGTCAGCATTCGCCGGACAGACGGCGGCGTCGCCAGACCGGCGGTATCGGCCAGGACCAGGCGATCCACGCCCTGGTCGACGACCACCTGCGCGGCATGCACCACCTGTTCGAGCGGGGTATCCATTGGATCGCTGCACCCAAAAACACATTGAAGGCTGCCGCGAATCTTGCGGCCGGCCAGCTGGCCGACCGCGATCATGCGAATGGTCTCTTGGCAGGCCTGTTCGACCGTCATGCCGCTGTTTTCCATACAATGGGTGTCGCTCACCGAGAAGGAGGCTTCGATCCATGCGATGGATGTGCGGCAGGCTCGTTCAACCCCTTTCAGATTGAGCGTCAAGGCACTGAACTGCACCTCGTCCGTCGACGGCAGGCGTTGGATGAGTGCTTCGGCATCGGCCATTTGGGGCACTCGCCCGGGATGGACAAAGGAGGCCACCTGTATGGCCGGAAGCCCCGCCTCGACCAGACCGGCAATCAAATCGAGGCGCTGCTCGATGGAAAGTATCCGGGTCTCCATTTGAAGGCCGTCGCGCGGCCCGACCTCGGTGATCGTTACCCGATTCGGCAAGTTCATCCTGATGGTCCCTCCCCTTCGAATCCATCGGCGGTATCACAGCGACTCCAACTGGATGCTATCCATTATACCCGGCGTGGGTGGAGCAGGTGGCCGATGCCACACGCCAAGCGGTCAAGTGCCGCTAAGAATGCACGGCGGGCGGCCCAGAAACTCGCTGCGCTCAAACAGTCTGGGCCGCTTGTCCGCCGTTTGCATTCGAGCGGCACTAGGACCGCAGGCGCACGTGGCCCTGGCCACCTGCTCCACCCACGCCTGCCATCTCCGGTTCCATGCGAATTTTACTATTAAACTCCTTCTGCAATGCATGCCCTTCAAGGTGAATCACATTCAGCTAAAAATGGTGACGGTATGATTCGTTTCCCTACATCCACAACATTTATCGATGCCTTGTCAAGTCACAGCATCGCCGCCCGCAAAACAAAATGCTTGACGCTGATCCAGGCAGCGGCTATTTGAGTCCGTTTAATATGGGTATCATGACTGAAAAAAGATCCGATCCATCTTTTGCAGGTGATGCGTTTGTCTGACCTGACTTTGCAACGAACCGCTACTCCCGATGAAGACCGCCCACTGCGTATCTGCCTGTTAAGTTACCGTGGCAATCCCCATTGCGGGGGGCAGGGCGTCTATGTGCGCCATTTGAGCCACGCTCTGTGCCAGCTGGGGCACCGGGTGGATGTGATGTCCGGCCAGCCCTACCCCCAACTGGACAACGGCGCCCGGCTGCACCGCCTGCCCAGCCTGGACCTGTACAATCCCGAGGCGCTGTTCCGAACGCCTACGATCCGCGAACTGTGCAATCCAATCAACATGCTCGAATGGGTCGGCATCTCGACCATGGGTTTTACCGAACCCCTCTCCTTTGGCCTGCGCGCTTATCGCCGGCTCAAAACCCATAATGGATACGATATCCTGCACGACAACCAGAGCCTTTCCTACGGTGTGTGGGCCCTTGCGCGTCACATTCCCACTGTCGCCACGATTCACCACCCCATCACCGTGGACCGCGATCTGGCCATTCGGGCCGAAACCGCACTGTGGAAAAAAGCCAAACATGTCCGCTGGTACAGTTTCATCGGCATGCAAAAACGGGTGGCGCCGACCTTAAAGCGCATCATAACCGTTTCATCGCATGCCCGGGATGACATTTGCCGTGAATTCCGCATTCCCAGCGAACGCTTCAGCGTTGTGCCCAACGGTATCGATACGGATCGATTCTATCCGCTGCCCGGCATCGAACGCGAACGGTGCCGGTTGATCGTGACCAACAGCTCAGATATCGCCTTGAAAGGGCTGCATGTGCTGCTGCGGGCAATGGCCGAGCTGGTGTCGACCCTGCCGCGGCTCAAACTGGTCGTCGTGGGCATGCCCAAGAAAAAGAGCCCCATTTACAAGCTCATTGCCGACCTGAATTTGAGGCAACGCGTCCATTTCACCGGCCGCATCGATCAGGATGAGTTCGTCCGCCAATACGCCCGGGCCTGGGCCGCTGTGGTCCCCTCCCTTTACGAAGGGTTCGGCCTGCCGGCCGGCGAAGCCATGGCCTGCGGTGTGCCGGTGATCAGCACCACCGGGGGTGCCCTGCCCGAAGTGGTGGGCGATGCCGGTCTGCTGGTGCCACCGGGAGATCACCATGCACTGGCCAGGGCCATCGCACAGGTCTGCGAGCACCCCGATCTTGCGACAACTTTGGGCCGCGCCGGTTACGAGCGGGTGATGGCCCATTTCACATGGCGGGCGGCCGCCGAGAAAACCGTCGCCGCCTACCGTCGGACCATCCATGATTACCGTCGATTTTCAATGCCTCAACATACCGGCCAGTAGCCGGATCCTCGACATCGGCTGCGGATCAGGCCGCCACGTAGCAGCCGCCTATGCGCTCGACCGCGCCATAGTGGTGGGGGCCGACGCCAATGCCAAAGATCTGCAGGCGGCCCGGGAAAGGCTAAAATTTCACGACTACCTGGGCCAGCATGGAAACGGCCATTGGCTGTTGAGTGCCGCCGATATCACCCATCTGCCCTTTGGGAATGAAACATTCGATCTGGTCATCTGCTCGGAGGTCCTTGAACATATACCGGACGATCACCGCGCAATGAGTGAAATCATGCGAGTCCTGAAACCCGGACATCCACTGGTGGTCAGCGTACCGAGACGCTGGCCCGAAAGCATCTGCTGGTGGTTGTCCCGCCCCTACCGCCACATGCCCGGCGGGCATGTACGTATCTATCGCGCCCCTCAACTCGTCGAGAAAATAGAATCGCTCGGCGCCAGCCACTGGCGCACCCATTTCGCCCACGGTCTCCATAGTCCCTACTGGTGGCTCAAATGCCTTCTGGGTCTGGAAAATACCCAAAGCCTGCCCGTGCAGCTCTACCACCGTCTGCTCACATGGGACATCATGCAACACCCCCGACTGACCAGAACACTGGAACGTTGGCTGAATCCATTGGTTGGTAAAAGCGTGGTGCTCTATTTCCGCAAAAGGGCCCTCCACCCATAAAGATTTTCCTCGATCGGTCGATAAAAATTTAACCGCTGCCGGCCTGTTCTCGCGGCGCCGGTCTTGTGCAGGAATCATTGGCTGGAGGTTTATTTTCTTTGCAGCACGCCCAGCGTACCTGTCATGGGAAGCTCAACGAACCGTCCCGATGCGATGGCCGCTTGGTAGACGATGTAAGGTGCCTGGCCGCCCTGGGCGGGATCGGGGAATATGTCGTGAAAGAGCAGATAGCCTCCGGGCATGACATGCCTGGCCCACCCGTCATAATCGCCTTGAACCGTCTCGAGGGCGTGACCGCCGTCTATAAACACCAGTGCCAGGGGTGTTGCCCAGGATCGGGCAACGAGGGTCGATGTTGCGACGATAGGAATGACACTGCCTTCCAGGTCGGCCAGTTCGAGCGTTCGCAGGAAATGGGGAAAGGTGTCGATCCGGTAATAGCGTGCATCGAACAAGGCGATGTCGAAATATTCCTCGCCGGGTTGCTGCTCTTCGGAGCCCCGGTGGTGGTCGATGGAAAAAAGCACCTGGCCATTCTCCTTGCAAGCCCGTCCGAGATAGAGCGCCGATTTACCGCAATAGCTGCCGATTTCCAGGCAAGGCCCCAGGCGGCAAGCCTCCGACGCCATACGATACAACCGTTCACCCTCGTCCGGGGCGAGAAAACCTCTGACCTGCCCGGCCTGCTCAACCACCTGCTCAAGGCATCGATTCATGGTAGGGCTCACTTTCATCTGAAAACAGGATTTGTTCGAAACCGGTTCGGTTTTTGCATATTTTCTCGTGGTTTGCAAGACGAGGGGGATCAAAGTGGGAAGAGGGCGAGATACCGCCCAAAAGTAGAAAGAGATGGACAGACCACCCGGTAAACAAAAAGAAGGCGCCCGAAACGTTGACGAAGCGCGTCTCACCGAAATCGCCTACCACCAGAAGATGAACCGCTGGGTCGGATCTCTGGGCGCGATCATCTTTGTCTCTTTTGCGATCTTTTACGGCTGCCGCCAGAACCTCTTCCAGGCCACTGTTTTTTCGCTCTTGTTCATCAATGTCACCGCATCCTTGATCATCGGGCGCAAAATTCAAGATCTGGACAAATTGGTCATCCTGAAACGCAGCACCGGCGGTGCCGGTTTCGCGCTCTTGGCCATCGGCCTCTGGGCCGGCATCCTCAGCGAGGACATCTACATTTTCATGCCTTGGATGTTCAGCTATCCGGTGGCTGTCACCCTGTTTTTCGGCAAACGTATCGGCATCTATTCGGCCATGGCCTTCACCGTGGTGGGGGTCATCGCCTTTATGGGTATGGATTTGCCGCCCTGGGACCCGTCGGCGGTCCAAATGTTCCGTCTCAATGCGCTGTTCTCCCTGGTGACGATCACCGCCGTCTCCCTGATCGGCGAAAAATTTCGTATTCGCGTTCAAAACGACCTGTTGACTGCCCAGGCGAATTACAAGCGGTCCGAGGAGCGGCAACGCCAAGCCAGGCAAATGCAGGCGATCGCCACCCTGGCGGGCGGCATCGCCCACCAGTTCAACAATGCGCTTTCGGCCATCTATGGCAATGTGAATCTGATTGAAATGGAGCCCCATGCCGATAGAACCGTCAAGTTTACCGAATCCATGCGCCGATCGGCCGATCGGATGCGCACGCTGACCGAACAGCTGCTGGCTTATGCCCGGGGCGGGAAATACCTGCCAAGAACCTTCTCCATCAACGAGCTGGTTCGCGAGGTGCTCGACTCCGATCGCATCCAAGTCGAACCGTCCTTAAAGGTGCATCTAAACCTGGCGCAGGATATAGTTATGACCAGGGGCGACGTCACCCAGATCGGCATCGTCATCGAAGCGGTGTTGTCCAATGCCTTGGAGTCCATGAACGCAAACGGGGAATTGACGATTCACACCTGCAATCACTGCATTCCGCTCACCGACCCAGCGACATCGCCTGCATTGCCATCTGGCCGCTACGCGCATCTTGACATCCAGGACAATGGCACGGGAATGAATGAACAAACCCGCCAACGCATTTTTGAACCCTTTTTCACGACCAAGTTCTTCGGGCGGGGACTGGGGATGGCCGCCGCTTACGGCATTGTTCAAAATCACGACGGATCGATCACCGTCGATTCTGCGCCGGGCCAGGGCACCCGGGTGCATATCTATCTGCCGGAGGATCTGCTCGCTGACCATCAAGAACGGCAATCGAAGGGAATCTGATTCAGTCGGCCATCCCGATGGCCGTCAAGGCAGGTCATCGAGATTTCGAACCAGCACCTCTCGCTGCTTGACCCCGTCGGACGGCCCCACCACACCCTCGCGTTCCATGGTTTCCACGATACGGGCGGCACGGTTGTAGCCGATACGCAGATGGCGCTGGATCATGGAAATGCTGGCCTGGCCGGTGCGGGTCACCAGGGCCAACGCTTCGTCATAGCGTTCGTCATACTCCTGATCCTCGCCGTCTGCTTTTTCTTCCCTCGGGGTCTCCACGATGGCGTGGTCGTAATCGGGCGCCTGCTGCTTTTTGACATGCTCGATGATGCGGCCCAGCTCGGCCTCGGAGATGTAGGCGCCGTGAATTCGCTGGAGGCGTCCCGTGCCGGGCGGCAAAAACAGCATGTCGCCCATGCCGAGCAGGTTTTCCGCGCCATTCGCATCGATGATGGTGCGCGAATCGGTCTTGGACGAGACCTGAAAGGTCAACCGGGTGGGGAAGTTGGCCTTGATGATACCGGTGAGCACATCCACCGACGGCCGTTGTGTGGCCAGTATCAGGTGAATACCGGCGGCCCGGGCCATCTGGGCCAGGCGGGTCAGGGCCACCTCCACATCCCGGGAGGCCACCATCATCAGGTCGGCCAACTCGTCGATGATGATCACGATGTAAGGCAGCGGCTGTGTCTGCGCCTCTGCTCCCGCTTCGACCTTGTCGCCCTTTTTGCCGGCCCCCGGCTTCTCGATTTTCTGATTGTACTGGCTGATATGGCGTGCCTTTTTCTCGGAAAGCAGCTCGTAACGCCGCTCCATCTCCTTGACCGCCCAGAACAGCGCGTTGGTGGCCTTCTTGGCATCCGTGACCACCGGTACGATGAGATGCGGGATGCCGTCGTAGGCCGAAAGCTCGATGCGCTTGGGGTCGACCATGATCAGTTTGACCTCGTCGGGCCTGGCCTTATAGAGGAAGCTGCAGATCATGGTGTTGAGGGCGACGCTCTTGCCGGCCCCGGTGGCGCCTGCAATCAACAGATGGGGCATCTTGTCCATTGCGGCGGCCACGGGATGGCCGACGATGTCCTTGCCCAGACAGAGCGTCAGCTTGGATTTGGACTTCTCGAAGGCTTCGGAAGCCACGATCTCCTTGAAACGCACGGTCTCACGGTCGGTGTTGGGCACCTCGATGCCGATGGCCGCCTTACCTGGGATGGGTGCCACGATCCGCACGCTGATCGCCCGCAAGGCCAACGCAAGGTCATCGGAAAGGTTCACGATCTTGTTGATCTTGACCCCTGGCGCCGGGGCATACTCGAACGTGGTGATCACCGGCCCGGGCGTTACGGCCACCACCTGGCCGTGGACCCCGAAATCTTCCAGTTTCTTCTCCAGCAGCTTGGACTGCATGCGCAGGTTATCGCTGTTGACGGAGTGCGGCCGATCTTCGGGATCATCCAGCAAAGAGATGGGCGGCAGTTGAAACTCCCCCTCTTCCTGCATGAAATCGAACATCTTCTGCTTGGGTGGCTCGACTCTCTTGACCGGCTTGGGTATTACGGGCGCCTTGATTTCGATGTCCGACACTGTTGTATCGGCCTTGGCCTTGAGCACCCGGTCCCGCTTCTTGGCCTTGGTTCGCCGTTCCTGCCGTTTGACGCGCAGATCCTTGATGCGGCCGGACAGCCGAGCCATCGCGGAACAGATGCGATGGTAAAACGCCACCACCGAAAATCCAGTTGTTAAAATGAAACCGATCAGCCAGGCGATGCCGATGATGATCAGGCCGCCGGTCAGATTGGCGTAGTGAACGAGAAAATCCTTCAACGGCAGGCCGATGATGCCACCGGCCGAAAAGTGGCGGTCGAAAAGTTCATACGCGTTCTGTTTGAACGCCAGCAGGCATCCGGTGGTCAGCAGGAGCAACACCCCGCCGACCACAATATGCACGACCGTTTTGCGAGATTGGGCGCTGAAGAAATGGATGCTGGCCAGCAGCAGCAACACCGGTACCCAGAAGGCCCCCAATCCGAACAGACCGACCAGCAGGCCGGCAACATGGGCCCCCAACGTACCGAACAGGTTATGCACCACCGCATTGCCGCCCGTGTTATGAATGGACGGGTCTTCGTGGTGGTAGGAAAGCAGGCTGATCAGACTGAAGACCACCAGAAAGAACAGCAGGATGCCGATGATTTCCTTTCTCATACGCAATCCATAAGACTTGAGAAGAAGTTTAAAGTGTAAAGTTTAAAGTTTGAAGTGAAGGTATTCTGTCTATCGGTTTTTGGACGGCCTGGTTTTTGGGCGGCCTGATACCTCGGAAAACGAGACCGAACCTTTATCATCGACAGCATACCAACACTTGGTAAAACCGTAAAAAGTCCTAGAGGCGTCATGCCGGCGAACGCCGGCATCCAGAACATATTGAAAATACTGGATCCCAGCTTCCGCCGGGATGACGGCAAAAAGCGATTCCCGGACCTTTTACCAGACTGTAAAAACTTAACACTTTACACTTAAAATTTTACACTTGAACAATAAACGGCATAATCACCGGCCTTCTTCCGATGGTAAAAAAGAAATATTGGCGAAGGGCGGCCTGAAGCCTGTTCCGGATGATCTCGACCCGGTTGGGCACTTCCGGCGGCACATCCTCGACGATCTCCAGGATGACGCATTGCGCATCGTCGAGCAGGTGACCGGTCTCGGTTTCGAAAACGAATCCTTTGGAGACCACATCCGGGCCATAAATAATGACACCGGTCTCCTCGTCAAAGGCCATATTGACCACCACCATGCCCTCTTCGGAGAGCATGCGCCGCTCCTTGAGCACACTGCGCCCCACATCGCCGATGCCTTTTCCGTCGATCAGCAATCGCCCGGTAACCACCTGGTCCGCCAGCCTCCCTCCACTGGCATCGAATATGATGGCCTGCCCGTTTTGGGCCAACAGGATATTCTCCCTGGCCACGCCCTGCTCCTCGGCGAGGCGGGCATGCTGCACCAGATGACGAAACTCCCCGTGGATGGGAATAAAATATCGGGGGCGGGTCAGGCGCAACATCATTTTCAGCTCCTCCTGGAACGCGTGGCCGGACACATGCACGTGGGCGATCTTCTCATAGATGACGTTGGCCCCGCAGCGGAAGAGTTCGTTGATGATATTGGTGATGGCCTTTTCGTTGCCGGGAATGAACTTGGAGGAGAGGATTACCGTGTCGTCGGGTTTGATCCTGATTTGGCGATGGCTTCCCGCGGCCATGCGGGCCAGGGCGGACATGGGCTCCCCCTGACTTCCGGTCGTGACGACCACCGTCTCGTCGTCGGGGAATTGGTTGAGTTGATCGATGTCGATCTCCATCCCCTTGGGAATGTTCAGATATCCGAGTTCGCGGGCGATATGGACCGACACCTCGATGCTGCGGCCGTTAAACAGGATCTTCCGGTTGTTCTGTCTGGCGATCTCCACGATCTGTTGAATACGTCCGATATTTGAAGCAAAGAGGGCGATGATGATCCGGCCGGTGCATCTTTGACAGATTCCGGCCAGGGAGTCACCGATTTCACAATCCGACACCGTGTAGCCGCTCTTTTCCACATTGGTCGAATCGGAAAGCAGCGCCAGAACCCCTTCTTCGCCGCAACGGGCGAACTTGCTCACATCGGTTTCCATATTGTCGACGCAGGTGTGGCTAAATTTAAAGTCCCCGGTGTGAACGATCGTGCCATAGGGCGTTCGAATGGCGATCCCGACGCCATCCACGACGCTGTGGTTGACACGGATAAACTCCAAGGCAAACGGACCGATCTTAAGGGTTTCGCGGGGATGGATGACATGCAGTTCGGCATGGGACAACAGGTCATGCTCTTCCAGCTTATGGCGTGCCAGCCCCAGCGTAAACGGCGTGCCGAACACCCTTGTGCTCATATCCTTGAGCAGATAGGGCAAGGCACCGATGTGGTCTTCGTGGGCGTGGGTCAGCACCACTCCCGCCATCTTTTTTACGTTCTGTTTGACATAGCTCATGTCGGGAATCACGTAATCGACCCCCAACATGTAATCTTCGGGGAACATCAACCCCACGTCGATGACGAACATCGTGCCCTGGCACTCTACGGCCATCATGTTGAGACCGATCTCACCCAGGCCTCCTAGAGGAACAAGTTTAATCATGCACCCTCTCGCCGTGATCGGCATCCATGGCCGCTGTGATGGAAGCGTACACCTGATCCATGAGCGCCTTCTTGTTTTTGCGGGTGTGGCCGGCGGTTTCCACCGGCGGCATCAACCTGATGCGGACTTTACCGAAATGGATGAGTTTGTCACCCTTTGCCATGACCTGCCGGGTCCCCTGAATCGCCAGAGGAATGATCGGCACCCCGGCGTCGATAGCCAGGGTGAAGCCGCCCGTTTTGAAAGGCAACAGGTTGCCCTCCCTGCTGCGGGTGCCTTCGGGAAAAATCAAAACAGAAGTGCCGTTGCGGATCTTGGCCGCCGCATTCTTCAGGCTACGCAAGGCGGATCTTGGATCGGAGCGGTCGATACTGATATAGCCGGCACCGCTCATGGCCCGTCCGAAAATGGGAATCTTGAACAACTCGGCCTTGGCCAGCCAGCGGAACTGAACCGGCAGTGCACTGTAAAACACCGGAATATCGAAGTTACTTTGATGATTGGACATGTAGATGACCGCCCCTTTTGAGGGAAGATGGGCGCTTCCGAAGACCTGAACCTTGATGCGGCTGACCCATACGATCGATCGGCCCCATGCCCGGGCAAGCTTATGAATGAAATTCTCGCTGTTGGGTATGAAGGAGACGAGAATGACGGTCAAGCCGACGATCAGCGTGGCAATGATGACCCACACATAAATAGCCAGGGTGTGGAAAAAAGCGATCACGCGACCGCCTATGCTGGGTTTGCTCTTATCTGTCATTGCATTTGTCTTCGATCTTTTCGTTCAAAACAGGGGCGGCTGGAGTTGATACGGCGATGCACGGCGGGATCGAACCGTGGACCACGGTCAGTATCCCATTCATAGCCCAGCTAAACCATGATGGCCAACTTTTCCAAAACCGCGTCGATGAATTGAATGAGCCAATTGCGTTGCGCCTCGGTGGCATACTGGATGCAGTCGCATCGGATTCGCTCCCGCGTGCGAACCAACAGCTCGCAGGACAACCGATCGGGCAACAGTTCGAGCGCGAAATAGTGGGGATGGCACGCTGTGTGGGCTTTTTGCCGTTCATCCAGCAGTTCGTCGCTCAGCATGACCCAGTAGAGGCCATCAACACCCGATACCGCATAATGGTCGTCGAGATAGCGTTTGAGCCGATCGTAGTCCTCAGGACGAAGTTCGTCTATCACGTATTGTTTCATAGCATGTTCTCACTAGCATAAATCAGGACAATAGGCAACCGATATGAAGTCAAAAGACAAACAACAACAATAGGTTGGCGCTGAATGAGGGTGGGGTTGAAAAATTGGTGAGGCAGGGGCTGAAATACGATTGCCCCGGGCCCCTGTTTGAAGGCGCCGGGGCAAAGTATGAATGTACCGATTAGATCTCTTCGACGGTGATCGCGCCTGCTTCGCAAACTTCGACGCAACTTTCACAGCCAAGACACTCCTCGGCGTTTACCGGTTTGGATTTACCATCGACCATCTCGAAAACTTCCACCGGGCAAACATCCACGCACTCTTCGCAACCTACGCATTTTTCTTCGTCCACAACGGGATTGAAAGCCATTTTGATACCTCTCCTTTCATATAGAATTGGCTCTGAGTTGAACAAATCAACCTTTCAAGCAACACCGACAAAACCGCTTATACCAATTAATGGGACCAGTCAAGCATTGTTCACGCGTTTTTTGGATGCTATCCGCTATAATAATATTTTATTTTAAATTCATACCCTTAAACATTTCCCAACGACAACCTGGGGACATCCAGATGGGCTACCAAAGTATTTCTGATCTGGCGATCGGTCGGCTCCTCAGGCGATACGCCGGCCCGGTGGGTATAACGCGCCAACATGTCATGGGGCGGTACCCCCGCCAGGACACACAGATCGAACCTCGCACCGTCCTCCTGATCCTTCTGCGCCGCAGCGAGGTGATCTAAAGATACCCCATATGGATCGTCGGCCCGGGCAAGGGCGCTGAAAGCGCTGCGCCATGCCTCGGAAGAAGTCGGCCCGCCTGCATCGGAACTTGCTGTCAAATCCAGTGTCGCTTCAAATAGATGAGTCGATTCCGGAAAATCGTCACGAAACAGCTCCCACACGGCCCGACTGGTGGTGACCAGAAGCGTGGTCGGCACACCGCAGGCGAGGGCCAGTTCCGCCCAGGCCTGCATCCGCTGAGCCGTCATGAAGGCGCCGGGGTCCATGTCATGGTCTGCCGCGGCGAAGTTCAAGTGCGGGCCCAGAGCGGTGTCGCTGTCGCTCGCCCCACCCAGGATCTCCCCGAAGCGCCTCTCGAGGGTGTGCACCGACCCCAGATCCCGAACAAGGGCTTCCTGCTGCTCATCGTAATCGTGGGCCAGCGCCAGAAAAACGCCGGCACTGAAAAAGGTATCGAATGGAGAAGAAGATGGGGAAGTGTCGGCACCGCGGCGCACTTGGGTACGTATTTCGGCCGTCGGCGGCCCTTGGTGCCACGAACCCAATCCTTGTGCGGATTGGAAAAAACGCTTAAGGTCCCCGGGCTTGCCGCCCTGCAGCGCCGCCCATGCCGTAAACTGCTTCAAGGCCTGCTCGATGCGGGCCGCATCGACACCGTCCGGCGTGCGCAATTGCACTTTTCCTGCCGCCACCTGCTCGCTCACGGCTGGCGACATCTGTTTGGGAAGCGGTGCCAGAAGGTTGACCGAGCCCAGGATTGCGGTCAACGGTTTGATCAAATTCTCGGGCAAAAAGGTAAACGGAAAATAAAACATCATGTCAAATCTCATCAATTTAATGAAGCTATTGTCCGTCCACAAATAGGCAAATTGGGTCGAGATCAAGGCGCACGAAAAATTTAACCGCAGGCATATGACGGATATTCCGAGGATTAAATTTTTCGTGCAACGCCGATATCGGGCCAATTGGCCATTTGTGGATGGGCACTATGATAACTTTTCGTCTCTTATGGTCACCCCCAACGCCTCCAGCTCCTGCCGAAGCCGATCGGCCAGCGGCCAGTCCCGCGCTTTCCGCGCGGTCGCCCGTTGGTCGAGCAACCCTTGGATACGGGGGTCTTCGCAAGCCTGCTCAAAGCAGAAAACGCCTAACACGGCATCGATGCTCCGAAAGGCGGAAACCACCGCCGGCACCTGTTCCGGGTCGATGGAGCGCGCGGCCGCAAGGCGATTGAGCTGTTTGACCACCTTGAAAATCGCGGCCAGGGCCGCCGAAATGTTCAGGTCGTCGTCCATGGCGGTGTTGAATCCGCTTTTCAGATCATACAGCAACTGATCTAGCTCCTTGAAGGTCTCGCCGCGTTCGATCTGCTGCAGGGCGGTCAGGCAGCCGTCCAGGCGTTGCAACGCCCGGTGGGTATAGTGTAACCGCTCCTGGGAAAAAACGACCGGTTTGTGGTAATGGGTCGACAGGAGCCAGAAGCGGATTTCCCGGCCCGTCCAACCCTGTGACAACAGATCACGGACCGTCACCCCCCCCCCTTTTTCATCGACCTTTTTGCCGTCGACCAACACCCGGTCGCAATGCAGCCAGAAGCGGGCCAGAGGCTTTTTGTTGAGGGCGCCGGCGATGGCGATCTCGTTTTCGTGCAAGGGGAAAAGCAGCTCGCGTCCGGCGATATGGATATCGCAGGTTTCCCCCAGGTATTTCATGGCCAGGGTCGCACATTGCAGCGGCCACGAAGGCTGCACATTGCCCCACGGCGTCTTGGTGTAAAGTCCCTTTTTCAACTCCGACAGGCGAACCCGCTTGAGCAGGGTGAAATCCCGGGGGTTGTCTTTTTCGTAATCTTCCAGATCGACGGTGGCCCCCAGCCGGATCTTGTTCAGGTCGATGCCGGAAAGCTGGCCATAGTCCTCGAAGCGGGAAATATCGAAATAGAGCGACCGCAGCTTCTCGTAAGCGAACCCCTTGTTCACCAGTTGCTGCACCACCTGGACCATGTCGTCGGTATGATCGCTGGATCGCGGGTAGTGTTCGACCTTGCGGATGCCCAGAGCATCCCTGTCCTGCTCGAAAGCGGCGATATTCCCATCGGCGAAATCGGCGAGCGACATACCGGCATCGGCCGCCCCATGAAACGTCTTCTCGTCCAGATCCGTGATATTGGTGACATGCAAGACCGAATAACCGCGATAGGCCAGATAGCGATCGACCAGATCGGCAAAGACGAACCGGCGGGCATCGGCCACCTGGGTCGGCGCGTGGGCCGTGGGACCGGTGGTGTAGATCGTCACCCGGTCCAGGCGCTGGGGGGCGAAGATTTCCTTGGTGCGCGTGCGGGTATTGAACAGATTCAGACCGACCTTCTCACGTTCGGTAAAAAGAGAAGTGGAGAGATAGCGCTCCCCGCTGTCGGGCAGGATCACGACGATCATGCCCGACGTCATCTCGGCGGCCTGGCG
Organism: Desulfatitalea tepidiphila; assembly: GCF_001293685.1. NCBI lineage: Bacteria > Pseudomonadati > Thermodesulfobacteriota > Desulfobacteria > Desulfobacterales > Desulfosarcinaceae > Desulfatitalea > Desulfatitalea tepidiphila. The sequence continues at coordinate 48,213 of NZ_BCAG01000004.1, forward strand.
CACTGCCACGGCCATGGCCGCACCACTGCTCATGCCCACGAACAATCCCTCCTCGCGGGCCAGGCGGCGGGCCATTTCAAAGGCCTCCTCATCCTCGATGTTGACCTTGACGTCCAGGCGCTCCTTTTCAAAAATTTCAGGCTGGTACGACTCTTTTAAATTCTTGAGACCCTGAATTTTATGGCCGAGATAGGGCTCCACGCCGACGATGCGAATGTCCGGGTTCAACTCTTTCAATCGCCGCGACAGTCCCATCAAGGTGCCCGAGGTGCCCAGGGTGGCCACGATGGCGGTGACCCGGCCGCCGGTCTGTTCCCAGATTTCATTGGCCGTGCCGTGGTAATGGGCCTGCCAGTTGGCCTCGTTGTTGTATTGATCGGTGATGTAGTATTGATCCGGGAATTCGCGGGCCAGCCGGTAGGCCTCCTCGATGGCGCCGTCCGTGCCGAGATGGCCAGGCGTCAGGCGAATCTCCGCGCCCCGTGCGCGAAGGATCTTCTGGCGCTCCACGCTGGCATTTTCCGACATGGTGAGCAGCAGGCGGTATCCTTTGATGGCGCACACCAGGGCCAGACCGATACCGGTGTTACCGCTGGTCGCCTCCACGACGGTCTTTTTGGGGGTCAGCTCGCCGGAACGTTCGGCCGCTTCGATCATGAACATCGCGGCCCGATCCTTGATGGAACCGCCCGGATTCAGATATTCCAGCTTGGCCAAGATCGGGACCTGGGGATTGGGGTTGATCCGTCGGATCTCGACCAGAGGGGTGTTGCCGATCAAATCGAGGATAGTTGAAGATTTCATGGTGTCCAAGGTACTCTTGCGCTTCCCGCGGCGTATCGAACGGTCTGATGGATCCAGGGCATCAGGGTCTTTCCGGAAAAACAGGTGCCAATTGCGCTTCGACGCAGCGCGCAACCGCTTGCGGATCTTGATCGGCCGGGATGATCCGAAACCGATGGGGCTCAAGCCGGGCCATATCGAGGTACCCGTCGCGGACGGCCTGGTGAAAGGCCAGCTTTTCCTGCTCGAAACGACTTTCCCCCTGGGTGCGCCCGCCGCTGTCGATCTCGCGCCAGGCGCGGCCGAGCCCGATATGGGGATCGAGATCGAACAAGAGGGTCAGATCGGGCTGCAGATCATCACACACCAGTCGGTGCAGGGCTCGAATCATCGCCTTGTCTACACCTCTCGCATACCCCTGGTAGACCATCGTGGCATCGAAAAACCGGTCGCAGACCACTACCCGGCCGGCCGCCAGATGGGGCTGGATCACGCTGCGAATGTGTTGCACCCGATCGGCGTTGTAAAGCAGCAACTCCGCCGTGGCGTCCAGGCCGGCATTGGACGGATCGAGCAACACCTTGCGGATCTGAGCGCCGACAGGGGTGCCTCCCGGCTCCCGGGAGGTGACGCACTCATAGCCCCTGGTCCTTAAAAATGCAACGATGTTTTCGAGTTGCGTGCTCTTGCCCGAACCTTCGATCCCTTCGAGGGTAATGAACATAAATCCCTTGACCCCACCCTAAGATTTCGAATTTTCCCCAATGTAAAAATGCCGTTCCAATAACCGGTGATAGGCGGTCCAGTTCTCTCCCGGTGCTTCGGCGGCCATGAATTCGCGTATCGCATTGACCCGCGAATCGATTTCGTCGACGTAGTTGAGCAACACGGCCTCGATGGTCTTGGGGGGTTCGGGCGAGCCGAATTCTCGCGCCCCGTGATGGCTGACGATCAGATGCTGGACCATGGTGGCCAGCCCGTCAGGGAAGTTGGGAATGGATGCTATTTTTTCGGCCACCATCTGCACACCGATGACAATGTGGCTGAGCAGACGCCCCTCGTCGGTGTAATCGATACGATGGCTGAACGAAAGTTCCCGGACCTTGCCGATATCGTGCAGGATGGCGCCGACCAGCAGCAAATCCCGATCCACGCCGCTGTAATGGCCGGCCACCTTGTCGGCCAACAGGGACATGGAGAGGGTGTGTTCGAGCAACCCACCGATATAGGCATGATGCATCAGCTTGGCCGCCGGCGCGCGTTTGAACAGCTCGACAAACTCGGCATCGTTCCAGAAAGCGTCCATCAAGGCCTTGAGTTCAGGAGAACGAATCGTATCGGTCAGGGCCTTGAGCCGGGCCGCCATCTGGGCCACGTCCCGTTTGGTCGCCGGCAGAAAATCGGCCGGAGACACTGTTTCGGGGGGCACGGGGGCCATGGATTTCACCACCAGCTGCAGGGTGCCGCGGTACTCGCTGGCCGACGCCTTGACGAGAACATAGTCCCCGGCCGTTGCCGCTGAAGCGGCCGTGGCCACATCGTCCCATACCACGCCCCGGATCTGGCCGCTGCGATCGGCGAGGGTGATGTTCAAAAAGGGATTGCCGTCCCGTTTATGCGCCATACTCTTTTCGGCCAGCACAAAAATCTCCTCGAAGGTCTCGCCGGCAACGATATCGGTCACATAAATCTGTTTAGCTGTCATGGCCATCCCCTGAAAGGTTATCCTCCATCCACCTGCCATCCCCGCAACTTTTCCAGGAGATCGTAATCGGTCATGTCGCAGCGCACCGGGGTGATGGTGATGTATCCCTTTTCCAGCATGGCGCCGTCCGCATCCTGATGGGTGTAGGCGGGCTGTCCTTCGTATCCCTGCCAATAATAGAGACGGTTGCGGGGATCGTGCCGCTTTTCGAAATATTCGTCATACAGGTCACATCCCTGACGGCTGAAACAGACGCCGGCCGCCTGGTCCAGCGTCACGTTGGGCATGTTCACATTCAGAAAAACACCGCCCGGCAGCCCTTTGTCCTGCAGCTGAGGAATCAATCGGGCGACGAAACGGGCGGCCTCCTCGTACAGCGGATGTTGCTTGCCCTGGGTCGATATGGCAATGGCCGTCACCCCGTAAAGTGCCGCTTCCCTGGCGGCTGCCACGGTACCCGAATAGTTGAGATTGACGCCCACGTTGGCCCCTGGATTGATCCCCGAGATCACCAGGTCGGGGGGGGTTTCGAGCAGTTCGACCATGGACAGCTTGATGCAATCCACGGGGGTACCGTTGATGGCCCACCCTTCGTAACCGCCGTTGACCGCAATCTTGCTGGCCCGCAAGGGTTTGTGCAGGGTAATGCCATGACTGACGGCACTCCTTTCGCGCTCCGGCGCCACCACCACCACGCGATGCTCGGGCGACAGGAGGCGATAAAGCGCCCACAACCCCGGCGCCTGAATGCCGTCGTCATTGGTGAGTAAGATCATCATAGGGTTCAATTTCCGCCACCATCGTTACGTAAATATTGATTTTTCAATATTTCTCGCTCTATATTGAAAAATTTAATCGCAGGCAAGGAGATTTCAACCGTTCCCGATGGATAGAATCGGCGCTTTCTTCATACTCACCGCATGGATCCTTCTGATGGCGTTGCCCGCCGGCCTGCATGCCGCCGAGGACGAACCGCATGACCCTGGAGACCCGTCAACCTGGCACGTCAGCGCCGACACCATTCACTATGATCGGGCCAGCGATGAATACCTGGCAACGGGCAATGTCAGCGTGACCCGGGAGGGGCGTACGTTGACCGCGGACATGGTTCGTCTGAACCAGACCGCCAGAGAGGCCTGGGCAGAGGGCAATGTGCGCCTGCTATCCGGAAACGACGTGCTCACCGGCCGCAGGATGCGGCTGGATATGGACGAAGAGACCGGTTCGATCGAGGATGGGGCGCTCTTTTTCTCCGAAAACCACCTCTACCTGAAGGGTCGTGAGATTCAAAAGACCGGTCCGGATACCTACCACATCCTGGACGCCCGTGCGACCACCTGTGACGGCGACCACCCCGATTGGCAGATCACCGCGAAAGACCTCGAAGTGACCATCGAAGGCTACGGGTTTGCCAAACACACCGCGTTCTGGGCGCGCAAAATGCCGTTGCTCTACAGCCCCTATCTCTTTTTCCCGATCAAACTCAAGCGCCAAACGGGCCTGCTGGCCCCTGAATTCGGCCTGTCGGACCGCAAAGGCGAAGCCTATCTGCAGCCCTTTTTCTGGGCCATCAACGACAGCATGGACGCCACATTTTTTGCCGACTACATGTCCAAGCGCGGCACGCGTCTGGGCGCCGAATTCCGTTATGCCGCCGGCGAACGGGCCAAAGGGACCTTCATGGCGGATGGTTTTGAAGACAGGAAAATCGACGACGGTCAGGAGGAAAACAGCGACGATTGGGGCTACACCGATGATCTCTACCCCAGGCCCAACTCCGACCGCTACTGGTTACGGGCCAAGGTGGATCAAAATCTGCCCCTGGGCATGACGGCCAAGCTCGACCTGGACGTGGTCAGCGACCAGGACTATTTGAAAGAGTTCAAAAGCAACTTTGGCGGTTTTGAAAAGACGCGCGACTACTTCCTCGACCATTTCAACCGCGACATCGACGACTATAACGAAACGGTTCGCACCAACCAGCTCAATGTCAACCGCACCTGGACCGGCTACAGCCTCAACATGGATGCGCGCTGGTACGACGATGTGATCAAAAGGCGCCTGGACGACGATGATGACACGCTGCAGACCCTTCCCCAGATCTCCCTGGACGGCACCAAGAAAAAAATCTACGATCTGCCGGTCTACTTCGATCTGCTTTCCCACTACACCTACTTTTACCGCCAGGAGGGCCTGCGCGGCCATCGCGCCGATGTGTATCCGCGCGTCTATTATCCCATGCGGCTCCTGGACGCGATCAATGTCGAACCATCCGCCGGCCTGCGTCAGACCGCCTGGCAGGTGGACCGGGCACTGGATACCAGGAGCGATGACGATCAGGATTTCTACAGGGCGATCTACGATCTGAAGCTCGATACGAGCACCGATATCTATCGCGTCTACGAGCTGACTTCGGGCGGGTGGAACGGTATCAGACACGGCATCAAACCCCAGGTGGTCTACGAGTACATACCGGAAAAGGAACAGGAGCGTTACCCCGAATTCGACAGCCTCGATCGGATCGAGGCCCGGAACCGGATCACCTACGGCCTGACCCAAGCCCTCGTGGCGCGCAGACTTAAAGCAGGACCGGCTGATCCTCCGGCGGCGGAAAACGACTATATTCATTTTCTTCGGTTCAAACTGGAGCAAAGCTTCGACATCGATCGGCAGCGGGAGGGGTTGCGCAGACCCTTTTCAGACATTCTGGCCGAGCTCGACCTGACACCGGGGAACAACGTCTCCCTCGATGCCGATGCCTTGTGGCGTCCCTATGACAGCCGCTTTTACGGCTTCAATGCGGGCTTGAACCTGTGGGACGGCCGCGGCGATCGCATCGGTTTGACATACCGTTTCACACGCGAAGAGGCCGCGGATACGGAGCTGGGGACCGAAGCCGTGGTCGGGGTCAAAAGCATGGATTTGACCGGAACGCTGGTGGTCACCCCCAGTTGGCAATTGAGGGGCAAATACGAATACAACTTCGAAAAAGAGAGAATGATCGAGGCCGGTGGGGGGATCACCTTCATGTCCCAGTGCTGGGGGGTGTCGGTGGATTACAGCGTCGAGGAAGAAGAGGACGGGACCAACAACGGCAGCATCTCTTTCATGGTTCATCTGCTGGGCCTCGGCACCTTTGGCGATCAATAGCGGTGCCGATATCCGATCCATTGAAATGGATTGACTTTAATGGTTTTTCAGTTCTATGGGGGGCACTCGATCCCACGGCGACACCCGGGCATGGCAACGGCCTGTGGGGCCATCCGATTTTCGCCGGGGCGAGCTTTATGCCCGTCCGTATCATCCGTTTGAGCGAGCGACTTTAGATAGAAAATGGTAAATATCAATGCCTTCCGATAAATTGATCCGGGCCTGGTATGTGTTGCATACCAAAAGCCGATTTGAAAACGTCGTCAACGAAGGATTGCAGAAAAAGACCATCGAGGTGTTTCTGCCGAAAATCACGGTGCCCAGCCGCCGCAAGGACCGCAAAAAGATGATCCGGGTGCCGCTCTTCCCCGGATATGTTTTCGTCCACAGCGATCTTCATCCCCACCATCACCTGGATATCCTCAAGACCGTCGGCGCGGTGAAACTCATCGGCGATAAAACCGGACCGATCTCGGTGCCCGAAGAAACCATCGCCTCCCTGCGTATCATGGTGGCCACCGAGCGCGCCATCACCACGGGCAACAGCTTTACCCGGGGCGACCGGGTCGTGGTGATCAACGGGCCGTTCACCGGTGTGGTAGGCATTTTCGACCACTACAAAGGAGTGGACCGGGTGGTCGTGTTTATCGAAGCCCTGGGGCAATTCGCCTCGGTGGAGGTGGATGCCGAGAATGTGGAGCCGGTCCCCGAAGTCCTGAAATAGTATCCCGCTGCCAAACCGTACCCGGTGCCAGTATAACTCCTTGACTTTTTATAAAGTTCCATTTTATAGAATGCCATGGAAAGTTCGCATCGCCAAATGCGGAAGGAGGCCCCATGAATAAATTAGAGCTTATCTCTGCGCTGAAAAACGAGGTCGGAATTTCCAAGACCGAAGCTGCCAGGGTGGTTCAGATTTTCTTCGACAGCATGACCGACGCCATGGCGCAGGGCAAAAGGGTCGAAATACGCGGCCTGTGCAGCTTTTATGTCAAAAATTACAAAAGTTATACCGGCAGAAACCCCAAGACCGGCGAGAAAGTGACGATCCAGCCCAAAAAGCTGCCCTTTTTCAAGTCCGGAAAAGAATTGAAAGACCGCGTCGATGCGTCATAGAGACGGCATCCACGCTTTTTCATTCGATATTCAAAGCCCCTTGCAGCGCACGCCGCTGAAAGGGGCGGGATAACGTTTCAGATGTTACCCAAAACGGTCGTTTCCGGGTTCGAGCCCATTGTCGGGCAGGCATTTCCCATCGGGATTCTACAGCGTTTCTTACGTCGGGCGGCAGTGCCTCATGCCATGCTGTTCACCGGCATCGAGGGCATCGGCAAGCGCACCACGGCACGGGTCATGGCCATGGCGTTGAATTGCCGCGAGGGGACCAAAAGTGTGGATGAAGGCCCTCCCGGCGCCTTTGACCAGCCCTGCCGCCGGTGCCCCCTGTGCCGGCAGATCGAGGCGGTCAAGCATCCGGATATCATTGAAATCTCGCCCCGCAAGGGCATATTGCGGATCGACCAGGTCAGGGAACTGCTGGCCAGCCTGGCGATGAAACCGTTCAGCGCCACCCATCGGGTCGTCATTATCGATGATGCCCACCAGTTGAATCCGGAAGCCGGCAACGCGCTGTTAAAGGTCCTGGAAGAGCCGCCGCAAGGCACGATCCTGGTGCTCACCGCCCCCCAACGATCCGGCCTGCTGGCGACCATTGTATCACGATGCCGCCACATTCCCTTCAATCCCCTGTCGGCCGAGGATATGGCCGGCTTGCTCGCTGAAACGCAGGGCTTGGATCCCATTCTTTCAAAAACCCTTGCCAAAGCGGCCGGCGGCAGCTACACCAAGGCGTTGCAGTTGGCGGCAGGAAAATGGCACCACCGCCGGGATTGGCTGATCCGCGCCTCCGGCCTGGATCGAATCGATCCCCACAGACCGTTGGCATCGACCCTGGCCCTGGCCTTCGCGGCTGAATTGGCAAAAAGCAAGGTCCAAATCGACGATGATCTGGAGATCCTGAAGAGCTGGGTGCGCGACCTCAGCGTGTTGCCTTTCAAAGCAACACATATCGTCAATGCCGACCGAAAAGAGATGCTGGCACATGTCCGTACGCAGCTGAGCGATCGGCACCTGACGGTGATTTGGGAAGCGCTTGAAAAAGCACAAAAAGATATTGCGGGTAACGCAAACTTAAGATTAACGTTAGACAACATGGCCCTTCGCATGGCGTGCCTGCGGGCCGCTTAACAGGCGTTGGGTGGTTTGAATATGGGAAAAACAATCGGCATACGATTCAAATCCGGCGGAAAAATCTACGATTTTGATGCCGGCGCGTTCGTGCTGCAAATGGGCGATCCGGTCATCGTGGAAACCGAGAAAGGACTGGGTTTTGGAACAGTCGCCAAGATTCCGGTTCCGGTGGACGATGAGAAAACAGCGGACGGCCAGGAAAAACAGCTCAAAAAAATCCATCGCAAGGCCACCGAAGCGGATTTCGAGCAGCGCGAAAAAAACGCTGAACTGGAAAAGCAGGCCCACACCTTCTGCATTAAAAGCATCAAGGAACTCGGGCTGAAAATGAGCCTTTTTGCGGTCGAAGCCACGTTCGATGCCAGCCGCCTCACCTTTTTCTTCACCGCCGACGGCCGGGTGGATTTCCGCCAGCTGGTCAAATTACTGGTCAAGGAATTTCATGTGCGTATCGAGATGCGCCAGGTCGGCATCCGCAATCAGGCCAAAATGTGTGGCGGCCTCGGACGATGCGGCCGTGAATTCTGTTGTTCCTTGTTCATGGAAAAATTCGATCCGGTCTCGATCCGAATGGCCAAGGAGCAGGGACTCTCTTTGAATCCCACGAAAATCTCCGGCCAGTGCGGTCGGTTGATGTGCTGCCTGACGTTTGAAAACGAGGTCTACAAGGAACTCAAAAGCAAGTTTCCGGGTCTGGGCAAGACCGTCAAGACCAAGGATTACACGGGCAAGGTCGTCCGCCTCAACTATTTTAAAGAGCGCATCGCCTTGCGCGTGGACGACGGAGAGGTCGAAATCGGATTGGATGAGATCATCAAATAGAAGCTGAAAAAACGCCATGGGCGAGATTTTACACGCCTTGGACGTTGCGCGTTAGGAGCAAGGCATGGCCAAACCGTTTTATATCACCACCCCCATCTATTACGTCAATGCACGGCCCCACCTGGGTCACGCTTATACGACGATATGCGCCGATGTGATCAATCGCTATCACACCATGATCACCGACGAGACCTTCTTTCTCACCGGCACCGATGAACACGGCGACAAGATCATGCGCGCCGCCAGAAAGGAGAATACGACCCCCAGGCTCTATGTGGACAAAATCAGCGGGCTGTTTCGTGAATTGTGGCCCCAGCTCAACGTCGCCAACGATTATTTCATCCGCACCACCGACAAGTCCCACATGGCGGTCGTCGAGCGGGTGCTGCAGAAAATTTATGACCAGGGCGATATCTATTTCAGCGAATACGAGGGCAAGTACTGTTTCGGCTGCGAACGTTTCTATACCGATCGCGAACTGGTGAACGGCAAATGTCCGGACCATGAAACCGAGCCGGAGACGATCAAGGAGTCCAACTATTTTTTCAAGATGAGCCGCTATCAGCAATGGCTCATCGACTTCATTCACGAGCATCCCGACATGATCCGGCCGGAGCGGTACAAAAACGAAGTGCTGGCCTTCCTGCGCGAACCGTTGGATGATTTATGTATTTCAAGGCCCAAGTCCCGGATCAAATGGGGCATCACCCTGCCCTTCGACAACGATTATGTCACCTATGTGTGGTTCGACGCACTGCTCAACTATATTTCTGCCATCGGCTATCCCGATGACCCACGATTCAAGAAGTTCTGGCCCGTGGCCCAGCACATCGTGGCAAAGGACATCCTCAAACCCCACGGCATCTATTGGCCCATCATGCTCAAAGCCGCCGGATTGCCGGTGTACCAACATCTCAATGTACATGGCTACTGGAACGTGGACCAGAGCAAGATGTCCAAAAGCCTGGGCAATGTCGTCGAACCGCTGCAGCTGAAAAATATTTACGGGTTGGACGCCTTCCGTTTCTTTTTGATGCGGGAGATGAACTTCGGCCTCGACGCCAACTTCAACGAAGAGGCCCTGGTCACCCGCATCAATTCCGACCTGGCCAACGATCTGGGCAATCTTTATTCGCGCGTTGTCACCATGGCGCACAAATACTTCAAAGGCGTGGTTCCCGCTTCCGATCCAGCCGTCGAACAAGAACTGGCACTCGATATGGAAGATCGCGTGGCCCGCACGATCGCCATCTACCAGGCGGAAATGGAGACTTTCGCATTTCACAAGGCGCTGACCGCGGTCTGGGAATTCATCAATCGAATGAACAAAATCATCGACGTGACCGCGCCATGGGAGCTGGCCAAGAACAAAAGCTGTGCACCGCAGTTGCAGGCAGTGATCTACAACCTCCTGGAAGGCCTGCGCGTCATTTCCGGACTGATATACCCGATCATGCCCGAAACGGCGGCCACCATGCAAAAACATCTAGGCCTCGATGCCAGCGACAGCTTTTATAAAATGGCACGCGTGGCGACCTGGAAACTGCTCTCGCCCGGAACGCAACTTCCCAAATCCACGACGCTTTTTCCACGTATCGACGTCAAAAAAGAGCAACCCCCAAGCGATCTGCCATCGGAGATGAAAGTCTTGCAGCCCGAATTGAAACCGGAAATTACCCTCGAAGAGTTTGCACGCATCGACCTTCGCGTGGCCAAGGTGGTTCGCGCCGAAGCGATACCACGTGCCAAAAAACTTTTGAAACTCGAGGTGGATGTGGGAGAACCGGAACCGCGAACAGTGGTGGCCGGTATTGCCGGCACCTATCAACCGGATGAACTGATCGGCAAACAAGTGATCCTCGTGGCCAACCTGAAACCGGCCAAACTGATGGGTGTGCTCTCCCAGGGCATGCTTCTTGCTGCCAGTACCGACAAGGCGTTGGCGGCCCTCGGTGCAGACCAGGAGATGCCGCCGGGGACGCCGATTCGATAGAGATTCGGCCGGCAATGGGTGTCATGGTATTGGCGGATCCCACAGGAGACCCCCTGACCGATACCCATAACGATGATACGAGAAAAGGCATGAACGATCTGAAACGACAGCCCCAACGCCCCAGTTGGCGTGAGTACCAGCGCGGTCTAAAGCGCCCTGTCAAACGCGCACCCCGCCGAAGGCTGGTTCTCGCCCTCGCGGCCCTATCGGTCGTGTTGCTTTGCGTCTACATGGGATGGCCCGCCACCGGTGCGACCAACGTGGCGCCGACAACGGCGATCATCGAGCGCCCGTCAGATGCGACGCCCTCGATCGGGAAAAAAGACGTTCAACTGCTGCTGAGCCGTGTCACCCCCAACGACCTGTTGGCCGAGCAGGTCGAACTGCCGTTCAGGGAGCAGCGTTTCACCGTCGAAACCAGCCTGGACGAGACCTTGCAGGAACGCCTGATCCAAGCCTTGGATCGGAAAAATTCGCGCTATATCGGCGTGGTGGTCATGGAGCCGGACAGCGGCCGCATCCTGGCCATGGCCGGCTTCGACAAGGCCGATCCCCAGGCCAATCCCTGTCTGCGCAGCACCTTTCCGGCCGCCAGTCTCTTTAAAATCGTCACGGCGGCTGCGGCCGTGGACCAGTGCGGATATTCGTCCAACACTACGGTCCGCTTCAACGGGTATAAGCACACGCTGTACAAAAGCCAACTCAAGGAGACCCGCAACCGGTATACCCATGCCGTATCGTTCGGCGCCTCGTTTGCCGAGTCGATCAATCCGGTCTTCGGCAAACTCGGCCAACTCCATCTGGGCAAACGGGCCCTCGAAGAGTACGCCCTGGGCTTCGGCTTCAATCAAGACCTGGATTTCGAGCTGCCCGTGCCCCCCAGCCACCTGGCGGTCCGGGATACGCCATATCACTGGGCGGAGATCGCATCGGGATTCAACAATGAAACGACCATTTCACCGATTCACGGTGCCGTGATGACGGCCTGCATTCTCAACGAGGGACGAATGGTGTCGCCGATTTTCGTGGAGCGCATCATGGACCCCGAAGGACGCGAGATCTATGCGGCCCACGCCTCGTGGGAACAGCGCGCCATGACCACACGGGCATCCACCGTGTTGAAGGCCATGATGGAGAAGACGGTCCAATCCGGAACCGCGCAAAAAACATTCAGGGGAAGTCAACGCGACCCGATCCTATCGCGCCTGCGCATGGGCGGGAAAACCGGGTCGATATCCAATCGTGCCCATGACCAACGCTTCGACTGGTTTGTCGGGTTCGCACAGGACAAGAACGGCCCCGGTAAACTCGTCGTGGCGTCACTTGTGGCCCACGAAGCATACATCGGTGTGCGGGCCGGCACCTACGCCCGCATGGCCTTTTCCCACTATTTCAAAGGCCATTGGGCGCAACAAAACGATGCAACCGCCCGCTCGAAGGCAAACGGATAGCGGGCAAACACCCCACACCCTCATGGCATTTAAATTCCCTTTGAGGTCAGGAGAAACTATCCATGCCTGGTTTTGAAATCTTTGGTGATGAAGAACGCAAGGAACTGCAGGATGTCCTCGATTCGGGCGTCCTTTTTCGTTATGGATTCGATGCGGCGCGCAAGGGCCACTGGAAGGCGAAAAGTTTTGAGCAGGAATTCTGCCGGCGTCTCGGTGTGGCCCATTGCCACCTGTGCAGCAGCGGCACCGCGGCCCTGAATATCGCATTGGCCACCTGCGGCATCGGCGCCGGTGATGAGGTGGTCGTCCCTTCTTTCACCTTCGTGGCCACCTTCGAAGCGGTCCTGGCGGCCGGCGGGGTCCCCATCTTCGCCGATATCGATGAAACCCTCTGCCTGGACCCGAAAGCGGTAGAAGCGGCACTCACGCCGCGTACCCGGGCAGTGGTGGCGGTCCATATGTGCGGCGCCATGGCCCGCATCGATGACATCCAGGAATTGTGCCGGCGTAAAGGGCTGGTGCTCATCGAAGACACTTGCCAGTCGGTCGGGGCCACCTTCGGCGGTCGCTCACTCGGGACTTTCGGACAAATGGGATGCTTCTCCTTCGACCCGGTGAAAACCATCACCTGCGGGGAGGGTGGCGCCGTGATCACCGATGACCCCGAGCGGTACGAAGTGGCCCACGCCTTCGGTGATCATGGGCACGATCACATGGGCAACGATCGCGGCGCGGAAGGTCATCCGATTGTGGGATACAACTATCGTATCAGCGAACTCAATGCCGCCGTCGGCCTGGCCCAACTGAGAAAACTGGACACCATCCTGGCCACCCAGCGCGCTCACAAGGCCGCCCTGAAAGAGGCAATGGCCGATTTTTCTCATATCAGCTTCCGCCACTTACCCGACCCGGCCGGCGATTCGGCCACCTTTCTGAGCTTCATGCTGCCCAGCGAAGAACACACCCGCAAAGCCGCCCAGGCCTTGAACGGCGCCGGCGTCGATGGTTGTTTCTACTGGTATGACAACAACTGGCACTATTATCGAAAGTGGCAACATCTCCAGCAGATGCAGACCGCTGCAACGATGCCGCTGCAGCTCTATGACCACTGTCCGGATTATGCACGGGTCGACCTGTCCCGTTCGGATGCCATCATGTCCCGCACCATCTCCATGCAGATCAAGCTGGGATGGCGGCCCGAGCAGCTGGAACAGCGCATCGCCACCGTTCAAAACGTGTTAAAAGACTTATGATTCATTTTCGTGACAATCATCCATCGAGACCATTGTTTCGTAAAGAAGGGATAACATTTGATGTTTCGCAACTTTAAAACCGTCAACCGCATGATTTTCGGCCGCGGCTGTTTCAATCAGCTCGACGACATCCTCTCCGAACAGCGCAGCAAGCAACGCCCAAGCATCGTCTTCGTGGTGGACGATGTCTTCAAAAACAAACCCCTGCGCGAACGAATTCCATTGAAGGAGACCGATCTGCTCCTGTGGGTCAATGTGGATCACGAACCCAAGACCAGCTATGTGGATCAACTCACCGACCAGGTGCGCCAGGCCATGGCCGAACGGCGCCAGGATCTGCCGGCCGGCGTCATCGGCATCGGCGGCGGCAGCACCATGGACCTGGCCAAGGCCGTCTCCCTGATGCTGACCAACGAAGGCTCGTCGGTGAAGTACCAGGGCTGGGACCTGATCAAGCATCCGGCCGTCTATCACGCCGCTGTGCCCACCCTCTCGGGCACCGGTGCCGAGGTGTCCCGAACCACGGTCCTGACCGGTCCTGAAAAGAAGCTGGGTATCAACTCCGACCACACGGTCTTTGATCAGGTGGTGCTCGATCCGGAGTTGATTGCCGGCGCGCCGCGTGAACAACGCTTCTACACCGGCATGGACTGCTACATCCACTGCATCGAGTCCCTGGAGGGCACCTACCTCAATGCCTTTTCCCAGGCCTATGGTGAAAAGGCGCTTGCTCTTTGCCAGGAGGTGTTCCTGGAAGAAGTGCCGGAGAGCGACGACAAGTTGATGATGGCCTCGTTTTTCGGCGGCATGAGCATCGCCTACTCCCAGGTGGGGGTGGCCCATGCCATGTCCTATGGCCTGGCCTTCGAGCTGGGCGTCCACCACGGCATCGGCAACAGCATCGTGTTCGACTACCTGGAAGAGTTCTATCCCCGGGGTGTCGCCGAGTTCAAACAGATGCTGGTCAAACAGGGCATCGAGCTGCCGCGCGGCATTACGGCCAACGCCACGGACGAGCAGATCGAACGTATGGTCAATGTCTCCCTGATGCTCGAGCCGCTATGGGAAAATGCTCTGGGCAAGGATTGGCGCAACACCATGACCCGCGAACGGATCCGGGCCTTATACCGCAGAATGTAACCGACGCCACTTTCGGCGCGATTCGATCGCATTGGGATCGATCGGGCCCCAAGGAGTAAAACCATTCATGCTATTTTCAAGTGACGCCATGGAACGCTGGCTGATGTCAACCAGATCGAGAGCCGAGACAGCGTGGGCCGCTCTGCGGGCCTGCGGTCGGATGCCCGTTTTCTGGGGCCGTTGCCCGGCCCACTATATGGGAGGGGCCTGGATCGTCTTTCCCCTCGACACCTGCCGGTTGCACTGTGGATTGGCTGGATTGATCCGTATCCAACCGCCCAGGATCCAGGGTGAGGTGAAGGATGTGGCGAGCCTGGCCGAAACGATCGACGCAATCGTTCCCCTCTCCTTGTCCCACTGCATCGACAACGGGGTGACCCTTTCGGATGGCTATCTCGGTGGCGACCAACCGCTTGAGCAGCTATACAAGGAAGCCTGCGGGCTGAAGCATGAAACACTTTTTTTGCGTCTGTTGACCGACCAGATGCAGCAGGCCCAAATTCAAACGCTGTGCGAAAAACTGGATGCCTTGATCGATCAGGAAGTTGCCACGCTTCAGGGCCGTATCGGGTACCTGCCCACCATCGATGCCGAAATCGCCGACCGGCGCATCGAGAAGATCAAAGACATCGCATGGTGCCTGCGGGTCGAACTGCTCGACAACATCGCGAAAACCAAGGCATTGATGGGGGATGGCGATGCGAATCCGCCGGCCCAGGCAATCGCCATCTTCCGCAACCTCAACACGGTTCTCAACAGCATCGACCGGCTGGAGGTGCGAGGACGCGATTCGGCCGGCATTTCGCTCCTCTTTCTCTTCAAAGATGATGCCCTCGACCTGGCCGAACAGGCTTGGAACGCAGCGAATCTCGGCGATCAGGTCAAATCGCGGACGGCCCGTTCGATTCTGGGCAACCGCTCGATCGCCATTCGTCGAAACGGCGAAACAGGTTTGAGCGGCGTGACCCTCACCTATAAAGTGGCCGCGGAAATCGGCCGCCTGGGCGACAACGTGCGCGAACTGCGTCGGGAAATCAGCACCGATCCGCTCCTGCACCTCATCTCCCGAACCCCCCATGAATACCATACGGTGTCCGCCCATACCCGCTGGGCATCGGTGGGGGCCATCACCATCGCCAACTGCCATCCGGTGGATAATGCCACCAATGGGGAGGCGAACCTGCGCAAAGGCATGATTCACGCTTGCCTGAACGGGGATATCGACAACTATCTGACCCTGAAACTACGTTGGGAGCAAAACGGCGAACCCATTCCCGAGGAGATCACCACCGACACCAAAATCATTCCCCTGCAGATCGAATACTATCTGCGCCAGGGTCATTCGGTGGAAGAGGCGTTCCGGCTGGCCGTGAGCGACTTCGAGGGATCGCATGCCATCGCCATGCATACCGACCTGGCACCGGGCAAATTTTTCCTGGCCCAAAGAGGCAGCGGCCAAGCCGTCTTCGTTGGATTGGCCGAGGATCATTATCTGCCCACATCGGAAGTATATGGATTCGTCGAGCAAACCCAGTCCTACATCCGGCTCAACGGCGAAAAAATCGTCCCGGGCATTAATGGGTCGACCCAGGGTCAAATCTTCGTCCTCGATCAGAACAGCCCCGGCGGCCTGAGCGGCATCGCGGCCACTTACTACGACGGCACCCCCATCGATCTCAAACCGGAAACCGTCCAGCATACGGAAATCACCTCCCGCGACATCGACCGGCAGCAGTTTCCCCACTATTTCCTGAAAGAGATATCCGAATCACCCGTTTCGGTGGCCAGAACGCTTCAAAACCGATGGAAAATCGCCAAGGACGATCCCGGCCGTTACACCATCGCATTGCCGGAGAACGCTTTCCCCGAGCGGATCGTCGAGGCGCTGCGCACCGACCGTATCCGTAGGGTCTACTTCATCGGCCAGGGAACGGCCGGCATCGCCGCCCAGGCCATCGGCAATATACTGGAATACTATCTCAACGAACCTTCGTTGAAAATCAGCGCCCTGAAAGCATCGGAATTGAGCGGTTTTCAACTTGGCCCCGCCGAAGACCCTGAGGCCATGTCCGACGCCTTGGTGATCGCCATCAGCCAGTCGGGCACCACCACGGACACCAACCGGGCGGTGGACATGGTGCGGGCGCGCGGCGCATTGACCATGTGCATCGTCAACCGCCGCGATTCGGACCTGACCTTCAAGGTCGACGGCGTAGTATACACGAGCAGCGGCCGCGACATCGAGATGTCGGTGGCCTCCACCAAGGCCTTCTATTCCCAAATCGTGGCCGGTGCCCTGATCAGCCTCAAGATCGCCGAAGCCAAAAAGCGCCGGTCGCCGGAATTCATCGCCGAGGAGATCCGGTCCCTGCTCGCCCTCCCGGACCAGATGCGCCGGGTATTGGCCCTCGGCGATCAGATCCGCGCTTCGGCCGAACGGCTGGCCCCCATGCGCACCTACTGGGCGGCCGTGGGTAGCGGCCCCAACAAGTCCGCCGCCGACGAGATCCGAATCAAGCTGAGCGAACTGTGCTACAAGACGATCTCTTCGGACTATGTGGAAGACAAGAAGCACATCGATCTCTCCTCCGAGCCGCTGATCCTCATCTGCGCGGCGGGCGCCGGACGTACGGTCATCGGCGATATCGCCAAGGACACGGCAATCTTCCGGGCCCACAAAGCCGCCCCGGTGGTGATTGCCGATGAAGGCGAAACCCGCTTTGACGCCTATGCCGAGGACATCTTCCAGGTGCCGGGCATATCGCCCCACCTGGCGCCGATCCTCAACACCCTGGTCGGCCACCTGTGGGGCTATTACGCCGCTCTGGCCATCAACAGCGGCTCGGGCTTCCTGCACCGATTCCGGGAAGAGATCAAACAGACCGTGGAGCGCTGCGCCCAGGACGGACTGGACGTCTACGAGGTGGTCCTCGAAAAGAGCTTCCGGGAGCAGGTCGCCCAGTTCTATTCGGAGTTCAGAAGACGACTCACCGAAGGCAAACTCCCCAGCACCATCGGACACGCGGCCGACCTTCTGCTGCTTCTCAAATACCTGACCGGACGCCTGCCGGTGGCCGATTTCGAACTCGATTTCGGCAAGCGCGGTACGGCCCTGAACATGCTCGACAGCCTCTTCGAATTCCTGGGTAAATCGATCAACGGCATGTCGCGCCCAGTGGACGCCATCAAACACCAGGCCAAGACCGTGACCGTGGGAACCAGCCGCATCAGCGAACGGGTCCAAGGCATTCTCTTCGATGCCCTGGCCGACCACGACATCAGCGCCAGCCGCCTGATCAACCGCAATATCCTGGTGCTCAAAAACCTTCAGCACGTCGTGGCGGACATCAAGGGATCGATCCTCTACCGCATCGACAACCTCAACGTGCTGGGAGAACCAACGGACGACTCGACCATTGAAATCATCAAAAAGACGGGGGTGTTGGCGCCGCTGAAATCCCGAGTGGAATCCGACCGGCGCCTGAAGGGCACCAAACGGATTGTCGTCGCCCAAGGCAACGTCTATATCGGCAAGGGCCGCAAGGACGACCGCAGTATCCTGATCATTCCCGCTTTTTCCACGGCGCCCGGGGCCACCAACCGCATCGAGCAGCTGCTGTTGCTCAACATCGGCTTTCAGGAGCACGTCCCCCTGCCGCAAAAAATCAAGGCCCTGGGCGGTAAATACGAACACATCAAGAACATTGTCCATGAAAACAGCATCGCTTGGGAAGACGCACACCTGGAGCGGGTGCCCATGGAAGAACTTTTCGGAAGATCGGCGGAAAAAGTCGGCGAGATGATCGTCGCCATGCAACCCCAGAAGTAGCGCCAAGGCCATGAAGAAACCCCATGCGAACGAAACCCCTGGCCTGGATCGAAAAAAAGACGAACTGCTCCATTATGGCCGTGAAATGATCGCACTGGGGCTGACCACAGGCTCGGGCGGCAACCTCAGCATTCTGCTTCGCGAAGAAGATCGGATCCTCATTTCACCCAGTGGCGTGGCCTACGCGGCCATGACCCGTGACGATGTCGTGACCTGCGACCGCCAGGGCCGGGTGATCCGTGGCACGCGGCGCCCATCCAGTGAACTCGGCTTTCACCTGGCGCTTTACGACCACCGCCCGGACATCGGCGCGGTGGTTCACACCCATTCCGTCTTTGCCACCACCCTGGCCTGCATGCACCGGGAGATACCGGCCGTTCACTACCTGGTGGGGTTCGCCGGCCATAAAGTCCCGCTGGCCCCCTATGCCACGTTTGGCACGCCTGCCCTGGCCAACGCCATCATCGACACCATCGGCCAGAGCAACGCCGTGCTCATGGCCAATCACGGCCTGGTGGCCGTGGGTCCGGATCTGGCCGCTGCCTTCAACGTGGCCGAAGAGATCGAACTGGTGGCCCGCATCTACTATCAGACCCTCGTGGCCGGCGAACCTCAAATTCTCTCCACGCAGCAGATGGATGAAGTGCTGGAGAAATTCAAGGGCTATGGCCGGCCGATGGAAAAATAGGCGGCCGACGATTATTTCAATCTGACGAAAACATTCGAGGAGTTGCATTACCCTCCATGGCCAATGGAATGAACTATTTATTATTCTACCTGTTTACCGCGCTGGGGGTTTCCTTCTTGTGTTCCCTCCTGGAATCGGTGCTGTTATCGATCACGCCGGGTTTCATCGGTGTATACGAGAAAAAGTCACCGGGAACCGGAGGTCTGATCCGCCACCTGAAAATGGACATCGATCGCCCATTGGCCGCCATCCTCAGCCTCAACACCATCGCGCACACGGTCGGCGCAGCGGGCGTCGGAGCCCAATCGTTGATCGTCTTCGGCAGTGAATACGTAGCCATCAGCTCGGCTGTACTCACTGTTTTGATCCTGGTTCTCACGGAAATTATCCCCAAGACTTTCGGCGCCATCTATTGGCGGGAACTGGCACCAATGACGGCACGAACCCTCCAGTTCATGATCGTGGTGCTCTCTCCCATCATTTTTCTGTCGATGAAACTGACCCAACTGATATCACGCGGCAAGAGGCGCAAAATGTTCAGCCGCGAGGAGTTCCAGGCCATTGCGGATATCGGGATTCGGGAAGGGCAGTTCCGGGAGCAGGAATCGCGCATCATCAAAAATCTCTTCCTGCTGAGGAAATTAAGGGCCGACGACATCATGACCCCGCGCACGGTCATGTTCATCCTGCCGGCGAACATGACCATCGGGGAAGCGGTGAAACTCGATGATGCCCGTTTTTCGAGGATTCCGATTTACGAAGACAATCCGGACCATATCGTCGGATTCGTTTTGAGAAGCGACATCTATCTCGAAGCCTCGCGCGGTAACCAGACCCAACCCCTGGCCACCCTCCGCCGGGACCTGCCGGTGGTTCCGGAAACGGTGCCATTGATTCAGCTTTTCGAACGCTTTTTGAAGCAGCGCCAGCAGGCCACGCTTACAGTGGATGAACACGGCGGTGTAGCCGGCATTCTCACCATGGAAGATATTATCGAAACCTTACTGGGCATCGAAATCATGGACGAGACGGACACGGTTGCCGACATGCGGGCCCTGGCCAGGCAGCAATGGATCAAACGCGCCAAGGCCTTGGGCATCGTGACCGGCGATGAAGGCCCTGACGTCCAGTAATCGACAAACAGCCGCGGCACCAAAGCCTCACTGTGCCACCTGCTGAATGCCCTCCAGCTGCCAGAACGAATCCGGGTTTCCAAGTTCACGGCTGAAATGCCATACCTCGCGGACCTGCTTGGATAAATCGTCTTCATCTTCCCTCAGCATGACATCGAAGAGCACCGAGGCGATGGTCTGGTCCTGCGTGTCGCGCACTTCGAGCAAACGCGGGGTGATCAACAGCAGCTCGGTTTTACCCGGTGAGGGGTCTTCCTCGGCTTGCCGCTGAATTTCAGAAAAGACTTCTGGCGAGGTGAACTGGCGGATATCCTCCAGATCGCGCTTGTCCCAGGCGTTTTGCAGACGAACGTAGAGGGCCTGGGCGCCTTTAAGAAATTCGTCGGCATCGAATCCCGGTGGCAAACCGGCCTGCTGGGGTGAAGCGGACTCTGTCTCATCGTCCAGGGCACCGCCGGCCCAGCCCCATGCCGGGTCTGTGTCACGCGCAAAGGCCATGCCGCCGGATCCGGCGGCCGATGCCGCAGCCATGCGCCGGGCCTGCAGGAACCGAAACAACAGGAAAAGCCCCCCTCCGATCAGCAAGATATCCAGCAGGCCGATACCACCGGCCCCCAAACCGCCGCCGAAGAGCAGGGAACCAATCAGGCCGCCCATGAGCAGGCCGCCCAGCATACCACCGGTACGTCCCATGGGCGAGGCTGTTGGGCCGGTGTTGGGCTGGGCCTGAGCCGTCTGACCGTTTTTCGTTGGAGAACCGGCCGGGCTCTGCGCGGGAGGCTGTGCACTGCGCTGGTAGGTCGGTTTGCTGCCGAAGGATCTACTGCGCCCGAATCGGGCGGCCTCGGCCGACGTCTGCCATAAATAAAAGAGGCTGAATGCAAAAGCGAAAATCATACATATGGACAACCGGTGCATTCTGTTCATCGATGTCATTCCTATTCTCAATTTTTCGTGTTGAGGTTCCTTTCGGGCGAACGCGATTTCCCGACCGGTCATAAAAAAAAGGCCTTTACCCCCAGGTTCAATTCTTTCAGGGGTAAAGGTCTGCATTTCCCGATGGCACCGGTTCATGCCGCCGGGTACCTTTTATGCAAGATTATGGGAAATGACGATCGCTTGTCAAGTCAAACCGGATCGGTCGTCTCTTGATCTTTTGCCGTTCCGGTTATACTACGGATGCACATCAGATTGAACTGGTGCCCACGCGCACCTGGCCATTTTGCGATAACCTTCAAAAAAAACTTCTCTTGATCGTTGAACGGAGCGAACCATGCAGCGCCAAACCATCAACAATCTCGTGTTGCTGTCCCTGCTCTTTCTGATTTCGGCCATTTTTCTTTCCATGATTCGCAATTTTCTCATGGCCCTTTTGCTGGCCGGGATCTTTTCCGCCATGGCGCAACCCATTTTTCGAAAAACCACCAGACTGCTGGGCAATCGACCCCGGGCGGCCGCTCTCTCCACCCTGCTGCTGTTCTGTCTGGTGGTGCTGGTGCCGCTGTCCGGCCTGGTGAGCATCGTCACCGCGCAGGCCGTCAAAGTGGGGCAGTCGATTACCCCCTGGGTGAGACACCAAATCGCTCAACCAACCGCCTTTTCCGAATATCTGCAACGAATTCCCTACTACGATCAACTGCTCCCCTACCATGACCAGATCGTTAGCAAAGCCGGTGAGTTGGCCAGCAGGATCAGTGTCTTTCTGGTTAACAGCCTATCTGCCGGTGCCATGGGCACGGTGAATTTCATCTTCATGTTTTTCGTCTTTTTGTACGTCTGCTATTTTTTCCTGATGGACGGCAAAGCCCTGATGGTGCGCATCCTCTATTATTTGCCCCTGCAGGAAAAAGAGGAAAACCGATTGCTGGACCGGTTCACATCCGTGACACGGGCCACGCTGAAAGGGACTGCACTGATCGGTGTGTTGCAGGGCGCCCTGGCCGGAGTGGCCTTTGCCGTGGTGGGCATCGACGCTTCGATTTTCTGGGGAACGGTGATGGCGGCGCTCTCGATCATCCCGGCCCTCGGCTCGGCCATCGTATGGGTTCCGGCCGCCATCATCCTGGCGGCCGGGGGGAGTTATCTAAAGGCGATCGGGCTGACGCTGTTTTGCAGCCTGGTCGTCGGCAGTCTCGACAACCTGCTCCGCCCGCGATTGGTCGGCAAAGACACGCAGATGCATGATCTGATGATTTTTCTCGGCACCCTGGGCGGTATCGCCATGTTCGGCGTGATCGGGTTCATCATCGGACCGATCATCGCCGCCCTGTTCGTGACGATCTGGGACATCTACGGAGAAGTGTTCAAGGATTTCCTGCCGGGACTGGGCATGGAACATGGGCCGGAGGGGGATAAAAAAGGCCGGCCATCAGGGGAAGGCCGGCCCGAGAGCACACCGCAGGAATAACTTTGATTCAGGCCAGGTGGCCGCCGTCACAGACGATATACGTGCCGGTGGTGAAGGAGGAGGCGTCGGAAACCAGATAGAGCACAGCGCCGGCCATTTCGTCGGGCGTGGCGTGGCGCCCCAGAGGAATGCTTTGAATCGCGTAATTATAGATATCTTTGTTCGAAATCAACGCATCGGCGAATCTGGTTTGCGTCAAGCCTGGTAAAAGGGCATTCACCCGGATCTTGCGACCAGCCAGCTCCTTGGCATAGGCCTGGGTCATGGAGATCAGGGCCGCCTTGGTCATGGAGTAGATGCCCTGCATGGGCGCCGGGCGAATGCCGTTGATCGATGCAACATTGACGATGGCGCCGCCGCCGGTTTCCGTCATCAGGGCGGCGGCCTTTTGAATCATGAAATAGGGACCTTTGACATTCACATCGAAAGTCTTGTCGAAGGCGCCTTCATCTGCGCCCAGCATTTCACCGAAATAGGGATTGGTGGCCGCGTTGTTGACCAGGATGTGCAACTTGCCGTGCTGGGCCCGGACCTCTTCGAACAACTGATCGATCTGATTCAACTGTCCCATATGACAGGCGATCGATTGCGCACAGCCGCCCTTTTGCGTTATCTTCTCTTCGACTTGCCGCAGACTGTCGATCTTGCGGCTGACCAAAATGCAATGGGCGCCATAATCGGCCAATGTTTCGGCGATAGCGGCGCCGATGCCTCGGCTGGCACCGGTGATAAGCGCGATTCTGCCATCCAGTCTGAAATCCACCATCTCTTTCCTCCTGAATCTGTCGGTTATGAGAACGGGCAGGCCCTATACAGCCTGGCAGGGATGCCCGCAGAAACGTCGCGGCCCGACTGTCCCTATCCGACATCCCGGCGATTGTCAATATAGAACGAGCGTTCGTTTTTTATCAAGGGAAGGCGGCTGGCACTTGACCGCTTGGCGTGCGGCATCGGCCACCTGTTCCACTCACACCGGGTTTAATGAATCGCGTTCAGTTAGAATCTCTGGTCACGGGCAAAAAAAAGTTAGGGCCCAAGCGGCGGTATGGGAATCCGGTACCGTTCGGTGATCATCCGGTGGATCGAGGACAGCTGAACCGGATCGAGAAAGATCTGCTTGGGGTGCTGCATCAGTTCGATCTTGTGGAACCCCTCTATCGGACTGGCCAGCGCCTTGCGCACATCTTCCAGGTTGCCGATGGGTTGATCGTTGACGCGGACGATCACCAGGTTGGACAGGTTCTCATAACCGATGGTAAAGGGTGTCGCGATGACATCGGAGATGATCACGATTTTTTCGCGCCGGTCGCCGTTCAGGTAATCCTGGTTCTGGTGGTAGTAGAGCAGGTGGATGGGGGCGTCGGTCGCCCAGTTGTTGCCGTACTCCCGCAAGTAGGGCAACGAGAGCTCCTGGATGACCAATCCGCCGACAATGAGATGTTCGGGTACGGTGTCGACCCGGTAGGGGGGCACCAGGTATTCTTCCGGTCCGCGATGGTCGAGCTTGATCTCCAGATGGACGACCTGCCCATTGCGCTGGATCCGGGTCGGGACAATATCACCGGCATGATAGAGCGTGCGAATCAGGTGCACCACCGAAATTTTGCCGTGGGGCGCCAGTTCAAACAGGCCTGTATTGGTAATTTTAAAATCCCCCATTTGGGAGATGACATCGCCGGCCTGCAGTCCGGCAAGATCGGCCGGCCCCCCCTTGATCACCTTCTGCACGTAAATGCCGGTGACATCTTCGGGCAACCCGATGTAACGGCGCAACTGGGGGTCGAGCGTCGAACCGTAATGAAAGCCGGCACTGGGGAACCCCTGGTAGTCGCCATGGACGGCATCGTCCAGAAAATGGCGGATCACCGGAGCGGCAATCACTTCAACGGCTTGACCGGACGGCTGCTGCCGCAAGACCAGGCCGGCCAGCCGATCTCCGCGAACCACCGGCAAGGTGACATTGTTGAATCGGTACGGCAGTGAATTGTCCAATCGGTAAATCAAAAAAAAGTTGTTCTGCGTGTAAATCCCCAGGTCCACGGAAGTCACCTGCCCGCGGCTGGGAACCACATCGCCGCCCGGTTTGACCTGCCAGACGGTGAGTCCATCGCCCACGGTCACCCTATCGGCCATCTCCAACGGACGATGACCGTTCAAGAAAGAGGGGTCCAGCGGCGCCAGCAAGGCCAGGTTGGCTTCGTAATCCACCACCACCACGCGCGCCGGCTGCTTGAGTTGGGTATCGAGGGTTTCCAGCTCGATGTAGCGATGATCGGCAACGAGCAACCCGTTGACCAGTACCATGCCGCCGGGCACGACGACGCCGATGGCGGTCTGCGTGATTGGCCGCCGCTGCTGCCAGGGGCGATGGAAAATATAGCTCTGGCTGGTCACGGTGACGCGCAGCAGCGATTGTTGGGCCATCGGTGGCGCGAAGTCATTGCGGGCGCCGGTGGGCATCGATGCGCAACCCCCAAGAACCAGGAAAAGAAATACGGCTAAAAAGCGATGATGGCTTCGAAGAATCGTCATGATGGTATTCTCTCGGTGTAATAGTCGAATCGGTTAGAGCCCCGGATATTTATTCCCACCCCGGCGGGACGATCCCGTCTTCCAGATAGGCCGCCGCGGTGATGCCGTATTGACGTTGGATGCGTTCGCGGGCCGCGATGACCGCCTTGGCCTCGAGAACCAGGGGTTGGGGATCGCCCTTCAGGCGAATCACGTAAAATTCCGATGGTTGGGAGAAGATAGCGGCCAGTTCCTTCAGGGTTCTGATCTTGACATCGTTGACCTGATCGACGATGGCATAGACAAATCCGTCGAAATAGCTGGTCGTCGGATCGGGCAGAACCTTGCTAATGACGATCACTTCGGGATGTTCGAGGTAGAGCTCCTCTTCCAGAAACTGTGTGTAGTAGTAACGGAGCGGGATCGGCTTGGTTTCCAGGGCCGAATAGAACGAGCTGGAAAGCGGCTGAAAAACGAGGCCGCCGAAAATGACAAATCGCGGTCGCACGTCGTATTGATTGGCCTGAATCAAATAGGGCCAAGGGGTGGTGAGCGAGATGGTCTCGACCGTCTCCTTGCCATTGCGCAGTACTTTCAGATCGACGGTGTCGCCCTTGAATTTGCGTTCCACCACCTCGTTGAACATCACACGGCTGTTGTCCATCTCCACCCGGCCGTCGCTGGTGATGGGCCGATCGTCGATAGCCAGAAGTACATCACCAGGGAACAATTGTCCGTAGGCCGCACCGGCGCGCATCACCTCCCCCACCATGACACCGTAATCCCCGGGCCCCAGCCCCAGGGCGCGTCGGTGGGTGGCATTGATCAGGGGAAAATATTGGAATCCCACATCCACATAAAGATCGTAGCGGCCGTCGGCCACATCCTTCAAAAAACGATCGATCACCGGTGTGGGGATCATGTAGCCCACGTTCTGGGCCACCATGCCGCTGAACCCCTGAAAGGCCACGCCGACCGCGAGGTTGTCCTGAACCACCGGCCCACCGCTGTTACCCGGATTGATGGCCGCATCGATCTGCACCACCAGGTGGGCATCCACCCCGGAGTGGGCATATCCACGATAGTCGATGCGCGATACGACGCCCCGGGTCACCGAGAGGCGATCGCCGCCGATGGGGTAGCCCAACACCGTGACCGTGGAATCCAGGGCCGGCACCGCGCCGAGCTTCAACGCGGTGGTCCCGTCGAAGAAACGGCCATCGGCCACCTCCAGCATGGCCAGATCGCAATCGTGGGCGATGAACTTGACGTGGGCCTCGTAGCGCCGGGCATCGCCCTCCTTCTCCAGGCTGATGAAACGGGCATTGCTGACCACATGGGCATTGGTGATGATGCGCCGCTGAGAAATGATAAAGCCGGTCCCCCACCCCTCTCCCGACCCGCCTGGGGCCCAGGGAATCAGGTAGTCGGGGGTCTGGGACACGGTGTAAATGCGCACCACGCTACGGCGAAGGGTTTCGATCCGGTTGCCTGCCGGCGCCGCAACAACGGTGCCATACCAGAGCACCAGGACGATCCCCCAGAAGATGGTCATGAATAGCTTCGATCGGTCAATCGACATCGTACCCTCATTTTGCAGTTGATAATTTCAGGCCACTGTAAGCCAATTCCCCCCAAGGCGCAATACGGGATCAGTCCGCTTGCATCTGCGGGCAGACGCACGAATAGGATTTGTCACCCCACCGCGTTCGTGTTATAAAATTATTTCCTAACCCAAAATGGTGGATCTATTTATGATCATTGCCTTTCTGATGGACAAACTCGAAACGATCGATCCGAGTTTCGAAACCACAAGCCACCTCATGTATGAATGCAACCAGCGCGGACACAAGGTTTTTTTTCTGGAACCGCACGATGTCTATATCCGCGGCAACGAGGTCGTCGCACGCATGCGCGACATCACCGTGCCGCCGGACATGCCGCTAAAGGCATATTGGCAGGCGTTGATTGCCTGTCTCCAGAAGGAAGAACTGATTTTCGAATCCATTACCGATCTGGACGTCCTTTTCCTGCGTAAAGACCCGCCGCTCAACTACCAGACGCTGGAATTCCTTCAGCCGGTCAACCGCAAGGTCTTCATGATCAACAACACCATCGGCCAGATCATGGGCAACAGCAAGCTCTACACCTTGAACTTTCCGGATATCATTCCCGATACCCATGTGTCGCGCGATCCCAAGCGGCTGATCAAGCTCATCGAGAATTTCGGGGGCGCCATGGTGGTCAAGCCGTTGCAGCGTTTCGGCGGCGAGGGCGTCATCAAGGTCAGCACCCGGGACCGCGAAAACCTGATCTCGCTGATCAACTACTACACCCAAGCCAGCCGGCAATACGCCGAGCGGGAACCGATCATGGTGCAGGAGTACCTGGAGGCGGGCCAGCGTGACGGGGATGTGCGTATCCTGCTGCTCAATGGCGACATATTAGGAGCCATGCGGCGGGTTCCCCAGGCGGGCGAATTCCGCTCCAATGTCAAGGCCGGCGGCAAGGTAATGCGCCACGATATCACCCCCCAGGACGTTCAAATCTGCGAACGCATCAAACCGCGCCTGATCGCCGATGGTCTGTACTTTGTCGGTATCGATGTCATCGGGGACAAGCTGATCGAGGTCAATTGCGTGTCACCGGGCGGCATCCCACGCATCAATGCCTTGAACGGTGTGCAGATAGAGGCCCAGGTCATCGATTTCGTCGAACAGAAGGCCTTGGAACACAAGCGCCAGAACGATGCGAGAGCTGTCCATGCCTGATCGCCGCCAACCCGGTGCCGCGCCAGCACGCTGGGCCGTCATCTGCTTTCTGTTGATCCTCGTCATCTCGAACGCATCCTGCCGGGATACCCCCCACATGGAAGGATGTCTGCGCATCGGCCTGCCCGAAGAACCCCTGACCATGAATATCTTTCTGGCCACCGATGGCAACACGCGCAATGTCCTGCGTCAGATCTACCAGCCGCTTTACGAGCACCACCCGGAGACCTTGGAGATCGTTCCCTGGCTGGCCGCGGCCCTGCCGACCTATGATCGCGAAAAAAAGAGCTACACCCTAACATTGAGGGCGGCCCGCTGGTCCGACGGCCGCGAGCTGACCTCGAACGATGTCGCATTCACGGCCCGACTCATCCAGGACTTCAAGCTGCCCGTTCTTTCCTCACGGTGGCAAGAGGTTGAACGCATCGACACCCCGGACCCCGCCACGGTGATCTTTTATCTGAAAAAGCCCATCGCCACCTTCCTCACCCACACCCTTCAGGTGCCGATCGTCCCGGCACACCAATGGGGCCCCATCGTTGAATCGGCCCTTCGTACCGAAAAACCGCTGGCCGCTTTGCTCAATCATGAAATCGAGGCACCCATCGGGTCAGGCCCCTTCATCCTGAGAAAATGGACGCGCGGGGATTTCCTCCATTTCGAAAGAAACAACCATTTTTTTGCCTCGGGCCAGACGATCGGCGGCCGCAGGCTGGGTCCCCATGTCAACGGGTTGCTGTTCAAGATATATGGCACCACCGATGTGGCCATGCTCGCCCTGCGGCGGGGCGAGATCGATATGTTCTGGCAGGGCATTCAACCGGGCTATATCGATATCCTCAGACGCGAACCCCATATCCGGGTCTATACGAGTCCCAAAAGTGCGCTCTATTATATGGGGATGAACCTCCGCCGACCGCCGTTCGACGATGTCCATCTGCGACGGGCCGTCGCGATCCTGATCGACAAGGATTTCATCGTCGAACGTCTGCTCCAGGGGCGCGGCGCCAAGATGTTCTCCATCGTGCCCCCGGGCAACGAAAAATGGTGCAACACCAGCTTGCCGCTCTATGCCGATGGCCAGAGTCGGGAAGAGCGTATCCGGACCGCCCATGCGATGCTTTCCCGGGCCGGATACAGCTGGGACCGCCCGCCGGTGGATGCCGGAGGCGATGTCGTCCCCGGTGAGGGGTTCCGGTCGCCCGATGGCAATCTCGTGGCCCCTTTCACCATCCTCACACCGCCGGCCGACTATGATCCGGCCCGGGCCATCAGCGGCACCATCATCCAGGAGTGGCTGCGGGAAGTGGGCATGCCCGCTTCCGCGCGCCCCATGGAGTTCAGCGCCCTGATCGACCAGATCAAAAATCGCCACGACTTCGAGGCCTTTATCCTGGGATACGGCCGGCTCTCGCTGGACCCTTCTTACCTGGGCGCCTTTTTCGACACCAAAAACGACAAGCCCCGGGGATGGAACATGAGCGGCTACCACAGCGAGACGTTCGACCAGTTGGCTGCGCGGGCGGACAAAGAGTTGGATCCCGTCGCACGGCGTGAGATTATCCTGGAAATGCAACGCATCATTATCGAAGATGTGCCCTATCTGCCGCTCTATGTGCCCGACCTGATCGAGGCGGTACGCACGGATCGGTTCGATGGCTGGGTCTCCATGCTGGACGGGATCGGCAACCGTTGGTCGTTCAATGAAATCAGGCCAGTAGAATAAAAAATAGTTTTAAGTGTGAAGTTTTAAGTGAAGGAATGAGGCCGATTTAAATCAGAGTGCCTCGCGGTGTCCCAGATGACCTTGAATCGCTACATTTTCAGACGGCTGATCGAGATCGGCATCAGCTTCTTCATCATCTTGACCGGTCTGTTCCTGCTCTTCCATCTGGCCCCCGGCGACCCGGTGGCGCGCATGGTGGACCCGGGCATGACGGCCGAGGATGAAATGCGGCTCATCGCCCAGCTCGGCCTCGATCAACCCCTTGGGCACCGCTATTTGAAATTCGTAGTCAATCTGTTCCGAGGCAATCTAGGCATCTCGTTCCACTACGGCCAACCGGTGTCCCGAATCATCGCCGACCGGCTGCCCAACACCATCCTGTTGTTCACGACCGCGGTTATCCTGTCGGCCATCGCGGGTGTGTGGCTGGGCAAAATCATCGCCTGGCGCAAGGGACGATCGGTGGATACGGCCGTGACCATCGGCGCACTGGTGTGCCACACGCTATTTTTGCCCTGGATCGCCCTGCTGCTGATCTGGCTGCTGGGGTACCAGCTGGGATGGTTTCCCATCACCGGCATGATATCGGCTGAAGTGTGGATCGATCCCCAAGCGACTCTCTTGACCAAACTTATGGATGTGCTGCATCATATGGTGCTGCCCCTGCTGACCCTTTTTCTGATCCATTTCGGCAGCTACCTGTTGATCATGCGCAGCAGCATGCTCGACACCCTGGCCGAGGATTACATTTACACGGCCCGGGCCAAGGGACTGCCCGAACGGATGATCCGCGACCACCACGCGGCCCCCAATGCCGCTTTGCCCGTGGTCACCAGCGTCGGTCTCAGCCTGGCGTTCTCCATCAACGGCGGCGCCCTGACCGAAAAGGTCTTTTCATGGCCGGGCATCGGCCGCGAACTGGTCTTCGCCGTGAGCAACAACGACTACCCCTTGGCCCTGGGATGTTTTCTGCTCATCGCCGTCGTGGTGCTGCTGGCCAATCTGGTCGTTGACGTGCTGTATGCCTTCCTGGATCCGAGGATACGCTACTGATGGCGAAAAACGCGACGATCTCGAACAACAATGCCAACCCCATGGACGGCGCCGGATTGCCGGAAGCCTACTGGCAAAGCGCGTTCATGAACAACTGGTCGATGCTCAGCCACCACCTTATCGGCCGGATCGGGATCGCACTGCTGGCCCTTTTCGCGCTGATGGCGGTCGGCAGCTTCGTTCCACCGTTGATCGACCCCATCTACAATCCCATGAGCGGCGTGGATCCCGACATCGCCTATGCCAGTCCGCCCAGCTGGCGGCATTGGCTGGGGACCGATTTCATCGGCCGCGACATCTTCAGCCAACTTCTGGCCGGGGCTCGCATCGCTTTCATGGTGGGTATCTCCTCGGCTTTCATGAGCATCTTCCTCGGCACGGCCATCGGCATCGTGGCCGGCTATGCCGGTCGCTGGACCGACACGGCCCTGATGCGCACGGCCGACATCGTGATGGTCATGCCCACCCTGCTGGTGTTGCTGATCATGTCGGCGCTCTTCGGCCAGCTCAACATCTGGACCATTGTGCTGCTGATCGCTCTGTTCCGATGGCCGGGCGTGTCGCGCGTCATTCGCTCCCAAACCCTCACCTTGAAACACCGGCCGTTCATCGAGGCGGCCAAAATCGCCGGTGCTTCCCACGCACGCATCATCGTGCGTCACCTGTTGCCAAATGTCCTTCCGCTGGCCCTGCTCTACATGACGTTCCGGGTCACATCGGCCATCGTCATCGAAGCCGCGCTGGCCTTTCTCGGATTCGGGGACCCCGGAACGGTCAGTTGGGGCATGATGCTGCAATGGGTTTGGAAAACCGGCCATATGTTTCAGGCCCTCTGGTGGCTGCTGCCGCCGGGGATCTGCATCTCGCTGCTGACCCTGGCCTTTTACATGCTGGGCCGGGCCATGGAAGAGATACTGGACCCGAGGTTGCGCAGGGAAGACCCCGAAGAGTAGATTGCATAAACATGGCGCCTTTACTGGAAATACAGCATTTAAACATCGACTACCGTGGCGGCAGGGGAAGACGCACCACTGCCGTGGACGATGTCTCCTTCAGTCTGGCCAAGGGGGAATCCCTGGGGTTGGTGGGTGAATCGGGCAGCGGGAAATCGACCATCGGCGCCGCCATCATGGGGCTGCTGCCCGGCAATGCGGAGATCACCGGCGGACAGATACTTTTCAACGGAGAGGACCTGCTGCGGATCGACGCCGAGCGGCTTCGCCAGATGCGCTGGAAACATATTTCCATGATTTTTCAAGCAGCCATGAACGCGCTCAATCCAATTCATCGGGTAGGCGACCAGATCGTCGAAGCCATTCGCGTCCACGAACCCGACACCACGCCGGAAGATGCACGCGCGCGGGTCAGCACCCTTTTCGAACAGATGGGAATTGCCTTGGAGCGTCTCGGCCATTTCCCGCACCAGTACAGCGGAGGCATGCGCCAACGCGCCATTATCGCCATGGCCCTGGCCTGCAACCCCCAGTTGGTCATTGCCGACGAACCGACCACTGCCCTGGATGTCATCGTCCAGGACCAGATTCTGAAAACGATCAAGGCGCTGCAACAAAAGTTATCCATAGGCATCGTGTTCATCTCCCACGATATTGCCGTCGTCGCCGATGTGTGCCACCATGTGGCCGT
Source organism: Desulfatitalea tepidiphila (assembly GCF_001293685.1). NCBI lineage: Bacteria > Pseudomonadati > Thermodesulfobacteriota > Desulfobacteria > Desulfobacterales > Desulfosarcinaceae > Desulfatitalea > Desulfatitalea tepidiphila. The sequence continues at coordinate 80,522 of NZ_BCAG01000004.1, forward strand.
CATGTATGCCGGACAGATCGTGGAGATCGGGCCGAGCGCGGAAGTATTCGCCACACCGGGCCACCCCTACACCCGCATGCTGCTCGGTGCCCACATCACCCTTGCCGATGAGGGGGACCGGACGACGGAGGTCGTTTGCAGAATCGCCGATACGGCCGTCAGCGCCTCGGCCTGCCGATTTGCGCCACGCTGTCCCCACGCCACATCGCAATGCGCCGAAACGCCGCCCCAGTGGGTGCGTCGGGGAGACAACCATTGGACCCGCTGCGCCATGGCGACCGAAGGAACACCATGTCCACTGCAACCATGACCCATTCGCAAACCCAAGCACCGCCGGTGATTCGCCTGGAGCGGGTCACGCGGGCGTATTCTACCGGCGGTGGCGGATTCGCTGGGGGCCATACCATGGTGACATCGCTCCATGAGGTGGACCTGGAGATCCACGCCGGTGAAATCTTCGGCCTGGTGGGCGAAAGCGGCAGCGGTAAGACGACCGCCGCCCGGTTGATGGTCCGCCTGGAACATCCCAACCACGGCCGGGTGTTGTACCATGACGAGAATATCGCCAAGTTGCGCGGAAAAAAACTGAAACGATTTCGACGCCGGGTGCAGATGATCTTCCAGGACCCTTACCAATCACTCAACCCTTATCAGTCGGTGCAGCATATCGTCGAGGAGCCGCTGGCCATTCATCAATTGGGACTGCCGGCCCAACGTCAGGACAAAGTGATCGAGACGCTGACCCAGGTGGGACTGACACCTTGCCGGACGTACCTTCATCGCTATCCCCACCAGCTCAGCGGGGGGCAACGTCAGCGCGTGGCCATTGCTCGGGCCTTGGTACTGTCCCCCGATGTGTTGATCGCCGACGAACCCACATCCATGCTCGATGCCTCGATTGCCATTCAAATCTTCGGGATTTTGTCCGAGGTGCAGCGGCGGCGGCAGGTCACCATGCTCTTTATTACCCACAGCCTGGCGGCGGCTCACTTCTTGTGCGATCGGATCGCGGTGATCTACCGCGGTCACATCGTCGAAATCGGCCCGGCCAAATCGGTGATTGCCGAACCGCGACATCCTTACACCCAAGCCCTGCTCGACGCACTGCCACGGTTCGGGCATCCATGGGGAGAACGCCGGTTCAACACCCTGAGGGAGATACACCGTAGCGAACCAGCGACCGGCGGTTGCCCCTTCTTCTCCCGCTGCGCCCCGGCCAACCTGGATCTTTGCCGTCACCAGCGGCCGGCGCTGAAATCGATAGATGGCATACACAGCAGTGCCTGCTTTTTGGTGGACTGATATCAATTGGAGATTGATCCGATGCAACTGCCGTTTGTCCTGTCCATTCCCCATTGCGGCTCTGAAATGCCGCCCGAGATCCGATCCGACGTGGTCTTGACCGATCGTGAAATCGTCGAATCGGTGGATTTCGGCACACGAGAAATTTTCGGCAGCCTCAAGGCGCTCCATGCCATCCAGGCCCGTTGGAGTCGTCTAGTCGTCGATTTGAACCGCAACCCTTCAGACTTCGGCGCCAAGGGCGTTGTGGCGCTGAAAGATTATCATGGAAGAGAGGTGTTTCTGCCTGGCAAGGCACCCACCCGGGCCCAAATCGAAAGGCGGATGATTCGCTACGCCCGGCCCTACCATGAGGCCATCGTCAACGCATTGCGCAACGACGAAGCCATCGGACTGATCGACTGTCACTCTTTGAACGGCATTGGTCCCGCCGATGCGCCGGACCGCGGCCTGGTGCGTAAAGACATCACTTTGAGCAATAATGGTGACCCGCACGGACGACCGCTCTCCGACGACGCGGCAACCACCTGCCCGGCCGAAACCCTCAAGATGGCCGCAGAGGCCTTCCGGGCCCAGGGATTTTCGGTCTCGATCAACCGCCCCTACCGGGGCGGCTATATCGTCAATCATTTCGGTGGGCTGCTTCGGTCGCGGGGCCGTTTTGCGATCCAGATAGAGATGAACCAGGATCTTTACATGGCGAGGGATGCCATTCTTCCCGACCCTGCATGCATCGAAAGCATTACGGAACGGGTCAAACAGGCCTTTGCCGAATGGACGCTGGGACTGCAGAACCACACCTGATGGCCCCCGGCCATTGGAGATGAGGATGAGATGCCTATAACCCTAAAAACCAATCCTGAATCTCAATGGCCCCGACACCCGTGAAACGTGATGGAAAACAGAAGGATGGGCGCCAAAGCGTACGCCGGGTGCTGATCAGCGGCGTCTTCTGGCGGATTCTGGTCATCGAAATGATCTTGCTGGTCTTTTCGCTGGCCTATCGCGCCTACACCCAGGAGGTGCAGGCCGTCGACCTTTTCTGGTACGCGGTCCGCATTCTCGTTCTGGTCGCCATCATCATCGCCTTCGTCACCTTGTCGCTGCGCCGTTTCCTCAACCGGCGCATCATTGAGCCGTTGGAAGAAATTTCGCGCGCCAATCAGCACCTGAACACCGACGCGCCAGAGGTCAACAGCGTGCGACTGCCCGAGGGCACCCCCGACGAAATCGTACAAATCGTCGATACCCGCCAGCGCATGCTCCAATCGATCCTCGACGTCTCGGCCGACCGGCTCCGGCTGGTCAACTTTATCCGCGACACCTTCGGCCGCTATCTCTCCCGCAAAGTGGTGGACGAGATTCTGGCATCGCCGGATGGCAGCAATTTGGGGGGGCGGCGCGAAACGGTGACCATCCTGATGGCCGATCTGCGCGGGTTTACCCGCATTGCCGATACCTACGATGCCGAGCAGACCATGGCCCTGCTCAACCGCTTTTTCGGCGACATGGCGCGCATCATCTTCTCTTACGATGGTATGATCGATGAATTTCTAGGTGATGGCATCCTGACCATCTTCGGTGTGCCCGAACGGCACCTCGACGATCCGGCCCGGTCCGTGGCCTGCGCCATCGACATGCAAAATCATCTGGTCGCGCTCAACGCCGAGATTTCCAGGGAAGGATACCCCCCATTGTCCATGGGCATCGGCATTCACACCGGCCAGGTGATCGTGGGCAACATCGGCTCGGAGATCCGGGCCAAATATGGCATCGTGGGCAACACGGTCAATATCGCGGGGCGCATCGAATCTCTTACCACCGGCGGAGAGATTTATATCAGCGAGGATACCCACCGCTTGATTCCTTGCCCGTTGGATGTCGAGGGACCCGAGACCGTGATGATGAAAGGCTTGGTCCGGCCGCTGGTCTGCTATGCGGTCAAGGCCATCGGTGCACCGTATGACCTCAGGCTGCAGGCCCTCCAGACAAAGGAAGACGAAACGGAAATCAACCTGTCGCTCACCTGCTGGCGTGTGGACGACAAAAAAGTCGTTGAACCCGGCATACCAGGACAGACTCACTGTGTCACGGAAAATGGTATCAGCATCACCCTGGCGGAGCCGCTGCCCAACCAGAGCGACGTCAAGCTGCAACTTGATTTTTGCACCCAGGCGCACTGTTTCAATGCCGTTTACGCCAAAATCATTGCAACGGAAACCCGGGGCCCGCACACCCTGCATCGTTTACGCATCACCTCCATCGATCCCAAAGACCGCGACATCCTGCGCCACTGGCGAAAGGCAGCCGCTTAAGCCATCGATCTCGAGTTGACAACTCGGCCCGGCTGTGGTCTTTTGAATCATCTCTGCAAGGGCATGGAAGCCACTTTTTAAAGGTGTGATACCCGCGTTCAGCGCAAGTTAAGACAAATCGTTCCCCGGTTCTACAGCTCCAAGAAATCTATACCGGCAAAGGCATCGGCGATAGGTTCCGTTTTCTAGTCATCAACCTAAATAGGAGGATTGAACCATGCTGCGATTCGTAAAAGCGTCACTCTGCCCGGCGTTTGTTGTGCTCCTGGTATGCCTTGGCATCGCTGGCTGCGCCGGCCAAAAACTCAAACCCGGCGACGTCTGCCCTTGTGTCCCCGAAGCCAGACTGGAAAAAAGCATTGCCGCGGAAGCGTCCCTCGAGGATTTTTCGTGCACCCTGAAAAAGTGGGAAGGCAGCGACACCTTGCACTTTCTCGTCACCCTGAAAAATGTCAGCACCCAACCCCAGCGCTACCGTGTCCACATTTTTCTCGACAACGGCAAGGCGGTGGGCGGCCTGATACCTTCATCGACCAAGCAGGGGCTGGTGGAACCCGGGAAGACGGCTTCGTTCGCATATCCGGTGCCAGGCGTGATGGTGCATCTGCCCAAATCGCTTGTCCTGACGGTCAAAACCGTAACGCCATAAGAGCTGAATCAGAAAGGGAGGTGTGTGATATGAAACGTGCGACTCTGTTTGTTCTTTCCCTCGTGGCGATAGCCCTGGTCGTGACCCCGGCAATGGCCAAAACGACCTTTGTCAGCATCGGCACCGGCGGTACCGGCGGCATTTACTACCCCTATGGCGGCGGGGTGGCCGAGATCTGGTCCAAACACGTCAAGGGCGTGAAGGCGGTGGCCGAAGTCACCGGCGCCAGCGTGGAGAACGTCAAACTGGCCCACAAGGGAGAAACCGTGGTCGGCGAGGTCATGGGCGATGTGGCCGTGGCCGGCTATACGGGTGACAGCAAATTCCAGGGCAAGAAACACGACATTCTCTCCATGGCGATCATGTATCCCAACCTGCTGCAGATCGTTGTCCTGAAAAAGAGCGGGATTACCGATATCATGCAGGTCAAGGGGCGCAGCATCAGCTCCGGCAGTCCGGGCAGCGGCACAAACTTCATGGCCGAGGCCGTGCTCAAGTCGTTGGGGATTACGCCGGACGACTATAAAGACAGCCGCCTTTCTTTCACCGAAACGGCCAACGCCCTTCGCGACGGCACCATCGAGGTGGGCATCTGGTCGGTGGGCCCGGGCACCAGCTCGATCCTGGACCTGGCCACGACCCACGAGATTCACATGATCGCCTTTACGCCCGAACAGACCGAAAAAATCCTTGCGGCCAATCCCACCTATTCGGCCATCGACCTGACCGGCGGCGTCTATCGCGGTATCGACCAGCCCGTGCCCACCATCGGCGTGTGGAATGTGATGATCGTCCAGTCCTCTCTGGACACCGACCTCGTCTACCGACTGGCCAAGGCGCTGTTCGAGAAAAACGACTACCTGAAGAAAATTCATCCCTCGGCCGCCTATACGACACCGGAGAATGCGGTGAAATACTCGCCGATTCCACTGCATCCGGGGACGATCAAATATCTCGCAGAAAAAGGCATCACCGTTCCCGACAATTTGAAGCCCTGATGCGAGATGAAGGCAAGGTCCGTCAAACGCCTGGCATTGCTGGCAGCTGCGCCTTTAGTGCTGCTGATCGCCGGCGGATGTTATCTTCCCGGCGGTTTTGAGCTATCCGTGACACCGGTACTGGGGGGCGCGCCGCTCCTGGTGCTGCCCCTCGAACCGGACGAACGCTTCACGATCCGCTACATCCATTCGGTCGAAAAATCGCCCATATGGGAAGTCCACAGCGTGGACCATGCGGGTCGCATTCACATCGAAGAAGAAATCTACCTGAAATTCGGTGCAGGCATGGGAAAAATGCCGGGGATCGGCCGCATGGTGACGAGGGGGCCCTACGAAGTCATCGAGGGGATGCACATGCCGACCGGGGACTTCGTCCTGCGCGTCGGCAGTGCAGGTGTGGATCATACCGTCATCTGGCGCGGCAGCCGGACCAACTTGTCGGCCCTGGCGCCGCACAAGGCCGTGCAGTTCCGGGCTCACCCCGTGTCCTGGCTCCGTCGCGCGTGGCATCGCATCTTTCCCCATGCCGCCACACCGTCGCCCAATTCCGTGTAAGGAGAATCCAGTCGCCTGAATAGATACGATAGTGTATGGCCCGATCGCTTACCCAAATGGAAATGGATGTCAATGACACCGAAACCGAACACCGCCCTGGATAACGGTAATCAACTCCTGATCGTCGCAACAGCAAAAATCGTCATGGTCGTCGCCATCAGTCTGAGCCTCTATCAGCTCTACACGGCCGGCATCACGGCCCTGACCGCCCTGGTGCAGCGCTCGATCCACCTGGGGGCCATCCTGACCCTCACGTTTCTATTGAAACCCGCGTATTCCAAAGCCGACAAGGATCGCATCAATGCCTGGGTCGTCCTCGACTGGGTGCTTGTGGCGGCCTCGATCTACTGTACGGCCTACATCTGCCTGAACCTCACCGAAATCTTCGACCGCCAGGGCGACTGGCTGCCGGCCGATCGTCTGGTGAGCGTCATCGGCACGATCCTCGTGCTAGAGGCCTGCCGGCGCGTCATCGGCCTCTTCATGACCGGCATCTGCATCGTCATGATGCTCTATGCCTACTTCGGGCCCTACATGCCCGAACTGATCATCCACAAGGGCTATTCCATCGAACGAATCGCCACCACCCTGTGGCTCACCACCGAGGGCATCTTCGGCCTGCCCCTCGGCGTGGCCGCCACGTTTGTATTTGTATTCGTGCTCTTCGGCGCCTTCCTGGAAAGCACGGGCGGCGGCAACTTCTTTATCGAGATGGCCTATGCGCTCACCGGCCGATTTTCGGGAGGTCCGGCCAAGACCTCGGTGGTCGCCTCCGGTTTCATGGGATCGGTTTCCGGATCGGCCGTGGGCAACGTGGTGGCTACCGGATCGTTCACCATCCCCATGATGAAACGGGTAGGCTATCGGCCTCATGTGGCCGGCGCCATCGAGGCCGCGGCCTCCACAGGCGGGCAGCTCATGCCGCCCATCATGGGCGCCGGCGCCTTCCTCATGGCCGAATTTACCAACACCAGTTATTTGACCATCATCAAGGTGGCCCTGGTGCCGGCCATCATGTACTATCTCACCGTCCTTATCTTCGTGCACTTCGAGGCCCAGAAAATGGGCCTCAAGGGCCAACCCAAAGAGAAGTTGCCGCGAATCGGCCAAACGCTCCGCAACGGGCTGCACTTCATCATCCCGGTGGCGATCCTGATCTATGTGCTGCTCAACAACTATTCGCCCATGATGGCCGGCTTCGTCACCGTCATCAGCACGGTGCTTGCCAGCATGGCCGCCAACGCCGTGCGATGGGTCAGAATGCCGGCCGGTGGGGAAAATAAACGGTCCGTTTTGGGATTTGCCACCGATGAACTGGTCAGCATCAAAGAGGCCCTCGAAAAAGGGGCCAGGAATGCCGTCATGGTCTCGGTGGCGTGCGCCGCGGCGGGCATCATCGTGGGCATGGTGACACTCACCGGCATGGGTCTTAAATTCTCCAGCCTGGTGCTCGAATTGAGTTTCGGCATCAAGGCCCTGGCCATCCTGCTCATCGGCGCCGCGTCTTTAGTGCTGGGCATGGGGCTGCCGGTCACCGCCAGCTATATCGTTCTGGCCACCCTGGCGGGCCCGGCCCTGTTGGACATGGGCGTGCCCCTGCTGGTCGGTCACATGATCGTGTTCTGGTATTCCCAGGATGCCAATGTCACCCCGCCGGTCAGCCTGGCGAGTTTCGCCGGGGCCGGCGTGGCCGGCGCCAATCCCATGCGCACGGCCTTCACCTCGTGGAAGCTGGCCAAAGGGCTCTACATCATCCCTCTGGTCATGGCCTATCGGCCCCTGTTGGGTGTCGGTCCGACCTATCAGCTGTTCGACCTGGAGGTGGGGCTGACCATGCTCACCACCACCCTGGGTCTGGTGGCCTTCGCGGCAGGTATCGAACGCTATTTCTTCCGAAAAGCAACCTGGCTGGAAACCATCCTCTTCTGGGCGGCCGCGGCCTGTCTGCTCTGGCCCATATTTTGGGTCGACATGCTGGGGTTGGCGTTGTTCGTCATCGTCATTGTCATGCAAAAAATGATTGGGGATGGAGGGGAGCGGGTCGCGTCGCCCAACATTCAGCAACTTAAATGAACCACCCTCACTACGGTGGCAAGCCGCCTAAAGCGCTTCGAGCGCCTTGGCCAGCTTGGGCACCGTTTCTTTGGGGCTGATCCTGTACCAGGCATCCAGTATCAAACCGGCTTCGTCGAGGAGGAAAGCCGATCGAACGATGCCCTCGATCGTCTTGCCGAACATCTTCTTCTCCCCCCAGACCCCGTAGGCGGACGCCACGCGGTGGTCCGGATCGGACAGGAGCGGAAATCCCAGGCCATATTTCTCGTCGAATTTTTTCTGCTGAGCCGGCAGGTCCGGACTGATGCCCAGCATCGCCACGCCCATCTTTTTCATTTGGGGCAGTGCGTCCCGCACCGCCTGGGCTTGAGTGGTTCAGCCAGGCGTATCGGCCTTGGGATAAAAATAGAGAAAAAGCTTTTTCCCTTGAAATTCCGATAATGAAACACGCTTCCCATTCTGGTCGGGCAGCGAAAACGCAGGGGCCTGATCGCCTCTCTCAAGTTGGTTCATGAAGCTTCTCCTTTGCTGCAAATTTCATGTGCCTGCAGTTGTATTTTGATTTGGAAAGTGAATTTATCATATGTTTGAATGAACGCAAGACGCAACCGGACGGAGGTTTTCATGGGAAGACAACTCATCGACCTGGCCATCGCCATTGAATCGGGGCTGCCCAGCGATCCCGAGATGATGATTCCGCAAATCGACTACATCGATCACACCCAGGGGGCTGAACAAATGACCCAGTTCTTTCCGGGCCTCAAGAAAGAACAACTGCCCGATGGTCTGGGATGGGCCGTGGAGTCGATCCACCTGACCACCCACTCGGGCACCCACCTGGATGCACCGTTTCATTACCATCCCAGAATGGATGGGGGCGCCCCGGCCATGACCATCGATCAGGTGCCCCTGGAGTGGTGTTTCCAGGATGGCGTGTTGCTCGATTTCAGCCACAAAACGGATGGGGACCGCATCACCGCCGACGATGTAGCTACCCGATTGAAAGAGATCGACTACCGGCTCAAACCCCTGGACATCGTGCTGGTGCGAACCGGCGCCGACCGCTTCTGGGGCCGCCCCGAATATCTCGTCAAAGGTGCCGGTATGACCCGAGAGTCGACCCTCTATCTCTTGGAACGCGGCATCAAGGTGGTGGGAATCGATGCCTGGTCGTGGGACCGCCCCCTGCCTTTCCTGGCGCAGGAATTTCAATCCAAGGGTGATCCTTCGGTCATTTGGGAGGCCCATTTTGCCGGTATCGAGCGGGGTTACTGCCACATGGAAAAAATGGCCAACCTCGACCGGATCCCTGTCGCCCACGGTTTCAAGGTGGCCTGCTTCCCCGTCAAGATCAAAAACGCCTCGGCCGGCTGGACACGGCCGGTGGCCATCATCGAAACCTGACGGCACCGTTAAAGGCCCAATATCTGCGTTGCGCTCATCCCGTCGTCCTTGCGGCGTACGACAAGTACGCCTCAGGACACGGAATTTCGCGCGCCTTGATCTTGAACCTACTACGACGCCGTTTGGCAATGACTTGCTACGAAATCGTCAAACATCTGATGGATTTTGAAAAAGTCGTTGCCGGACAGTGTCTCAGGCCGCGGCAAAAAAGCGGTCGATCTGTTCGGCCGCGGTATCGATCTCGTCGGGGGCCAGCCAGTGCATCCCGTCCACTGCCTTGAACCAGGTCAGCTGACGTTTGGCATAGCGGCGATGGTCGCGTTTCAGGGTTCGCAACGCTTCATCCCAGGTCAACTCGCCCTGAATATAGGCGATCATGTGGCGGTATCCCAGCGATTGCATGGACTTGAGCTCCGGCCCGTATCCCGATGCGAGCAAACCGCGCACCTCTTCGAGCAACCCGGCTGCGATCATGGCGTCCACGCGTCCATCGATCCGGGCGTACAACTGCTCTCGCGGCAATGTCAGGCCGATGTAAGATCCCCTGTAGCGCGCTTTCCCAAAATGATGGGCTTCATGGAATTCGCTGATGGCGCGCCCCGTCGTCTCGACAACTTCCAGGGCTCGCAATATACGGTAGGTGTCGTTGGGATGGATGCGTGCCGCCGCCGAAGGATCTCGATCCTTTAGAGCGTCATACAGGGCCGGCGCGCCCTCGTCGGCCAACCGGGCCTGTAAGGTTTGCCGAACCCTGTCATCGACGGTGCGGCCTTTGAAAAGGCCATAGATCAATGCCTTGATGTACAACCCCGTGCCACCGACGACAAACGCAATCTTATTGTCCGCCAGAAGTTGCGTGACGATCGCATCGGCCCGTCGACCGTATGCTGCCGCGTCAAACGGTTCATCCGGAGCGATGATATCCACCATGTGGTGGGGTACGACCGCTTTTTCTTCGGCTGTTGGCTTGGCCGTGCCGATGTCCATCCGACGGTAGATCTGCATGGAGTCGGCCCCCACGATCTCTCCACCGAATCGTTTGGCCAGCTCGATGGCAAAAGCGGTTTTACCCACGCCGGTGGGGCCGCAAACGATCACGATTTTCGGTGGATCGGAAGTATTCACGGATTGGCAGGCACGTTCGCCGATGTCATCGCAGGTTCAATCGCCCATTTCAGACATAAAATCGTCATACATCGTTTCCAGCGACAACTTGTGTTTGGCCTCTTCCTGGCACAGCATCTTGAACACCTTTTTCTGTGCATCGGTTTGGGCGTTGGCCAACAGCTCGTTGTACAATTTCAGGGCATTCTCCTCCCGTTTCATGGCGAGCATCAACAATTCATTATAGCCCATGCCGGGATGGTAGGTGATCTCATCGACGTAGTCGCTACGCTTGATGTCGGTAATCCACTTGAACTTGTAGTCATCGAGTTTCTGGCCCACATTGCCGGCCTTGAGATCTTCGAGCAACGCCTGGTGCTTGCGCTCTTCGGCGGAGAACTCCAGCAGCATCTCCTTCTTACCGCTGAACTTCTCCTGCTCGCTGACCTCCATATAAAAATCAGCGGCCTCTTTTTCCTTTTCAATGGCAAAGTCGATGATATCGTCGAGATTTTTGAACGGCATACGGTTTCCTTTCTGGATTGTCTGCGGCACACCTCGTGAACCGGCCTGCCGGGTGACCAACAGGGTTGGTGTTCGGGCATTCAAACGGTTTCCCAGATAATAGCGTCAATTAGACAGACGTCAATATTATTTTGGCAGCTCTGATCAGGTGGTTGATCGATTTGAATTTAAGCGAAATTGAATGTATAGTTCGCTCATCTCACCGTATGCCATTGAGGAGAGGAAACCCGCCATGAAAATTGCCATCGTCGGCTGTGGCGATCGCAGCGTTCGCCTGATGAAAATATTCGATCAGTATGCCTTTCAAGAGATCCACCCGCTGGTCGTCGCGGTGGTCGACATCGCCCCGGATGCACCAGGGGTTCAAATCGCCCTGCAAAAGGGCATCCCGGTTTTTGCCGACTATCAAGAGCTCCTGCCGCGCACCGATATCGATTTGATCATCGAACTGACCGGCAAGGACGACATCTTCAATGACCTGCTGCGTCGCAAAAGCAAAAGTGTCCGCATCATCTCTTCCCAGACGGTCAAGCTGTTCTGGGAACTCTCCTATGCTTCCCGATTGCAGGAACAGACCAGCCGGGAGCTCAACGAGACCCGGGCCAAATGCAAGATGATCATGGATGAGCTCATCCAGGAAGAGGTGATGATCATCGACCAGGATTACACCATCGCCGACATCAACAAGCATCTGTTGAACAAGCTCGGCCTGAAGAAGGAGGAGGTTATCGGCCGCCGCTGCTTCGAAATCACCCACCACCGCGACACCCCCTGCTCGGGCGAAAATCATCCCTGTCCCCTGATCGAGACCCTGCAAAGCGCCATGCCTTCCCAGACCACCCACATCCATTTGGATCGATACAACCGCGAAATTTATTACTCGATCAGCACCTACCCGATCATCGAAAGAGGCGACGTGACCGGTGCCATCGAAATCGCAAGGGACATCACCCGGGAGATCAATGTCCAGAAAACCCTGATGCAGCAGGAAAAGATGGCCTCCATTGGAAGACTTTCGGCCGGTGTGGCCCACGAAATCAACAACCCGCTGACCACCATCCTCACCTCGGCCATGCTCGTCCAGGAGGAGCTGGGGCAGGATGATCCCAACTACGAAGAGCTTCAAATCATTGCCAACGAAACCCTGCGCTGCCGTAAAATCGTGAGCAGTCTGCTCGATTTTGCCCGCCAGAACAAACCCCAAAAAAAGATGGTCAACTTGAACGAGATCATCACCGAAAGCGTGCTGCTGACCCACAAGCAGGCGGCTTTCAAGGATATCACGGTCCAATCCCGCCTGGCGCCGCAAGTTCCCGATCAGATGCTCGACAAGGGGCAGATCGAACAGGCCTTGATCAACCTGATCCTCAATGCCGTTGAAGCGACACCGGAAGGGGGCACCGTCAGCATCAGCACCGACCTGATGCCGGGCGGTAATGCCATCCATGTTGCCGTTGCGGACACAGGTTCCGGGATCGAAAAGGATTATCTGGACAAAATTTTCGAACCTTTTTTCACCACTAAGGAGTCGGGTACCGGCCTGGGGTTATCCATCACTCACGGCATCCTCGAACAGCACGGCGGGACCATCTCGGTGGAAAGCACCGTCGGGCAGGGGACCTGTTTCAATATCCATTTGCCGATAGCCAAAGGACAGGCGGATGACACAAAGCACACGCGTTCTGGTGGTGGACGATGAGCCCCAAATATGCCATAACTGCCTTAAAATACTAACCAAAGACAAATATCACGTCCAATGTGCCTATAATGGGCAGGATGCCTTGGCCCTGTTTTCCGAAGCCCCATACGACGTGGTGGTCACCGATTTAAAAATGAACCGTCTGGGCGGTATGGAGCTGCTGCGCCGCGTCAAAAGCATGGCACCGGACACCATGGTGATCGTCATCACCGGCTACTCCACCGTCTCCTCGGCCGTGGAGGTGATGAAACTCGGGGCCTTCGATTATCTGCCCAAACCCTTCACACCCGATGAACTGCGCTCCATGGTGGCCCAGGCCGTCAAAGCGCGCCGGGTGAGGATGGAAAACCGCGACCTGGTGGCGCAGCCGCAACGCCCACAGAAAACCATCCATCAACTGGTCGGCAACAGCCCGAAGATCAGAAAAGTGGTGGAGATGGTCGCCAAGGTGGCTCCCACCGATGCCACTGTTCTAATCTATGGTGCCAGTGGCACGGGAAAGGAGCTCGTGGCACGCGCGGTGCACGCCAACAGCCGACGCGCCGACCGGGTATTTTTTGCCGTGGACTGCGGCACCTTATCAGGCAACCTGCTGGAAAGCGAGCTTTTCGGCCACGCCAAAGGAGCCTTCACGGGTGCCCACAAAGAGAAGGAGGGCATTTTCAAACGGGCGGACGGCGGCACGGTTTTCCTGGATGAAATCGGCAACATCGATCTGGAGGTGCAGGGGAAGTTGCTGCGTTTTCTGGAGAGCCGCGAGTTTATTCCCGTGGGCCACACCACGCCGCAGCGCGTCGATATCCGGTTGATCCTGGCCACCAACCAGAACCTGGAGGAGATGGTGCAAAGCGGGCGGTTCCGCCACGATTTTTACTACCGTATATTCGTATATCCCATCTATCTGCCGCTGCTCAAAGAACGCACCGAAGACATATTGCCCATCGCCTACCACTTCATCGGCCAATTCGCCGCCAAGGTGGGCAAAACGGTCCGTGGACTTGCCGACGACGCCCTCAAGCATCTGATCGGCCACGAGTGGCCGGGGAATGTGCGCCAGCTTCGCAATGTGATCGAACGGGCCGTGATCCATTGCGAATCCGAGCTTATTCAACTCAAGGATCTCACCTTCGGAGATCCTCAGGATGAGTTGAGCCTGCTGCTGGAAAATGTTCCGGAAGATAATGAGGCCTTGAAAAGGATGAAAAAGGAGATTCGCGAAAAAGCCATCCGCAAAGTCGAAAAGAATTTCATCCTGCAGGCCTTGAACCGATCCGATTGGAACGTCACCCAAGCCGCACGCCAGGTCGGGCTGAAACGCACCAATTTCCAGACCTTGATGCGCAAGTACGGCATCCGCAAAAGAGGTCTTGCCTGAACCTTCCATCTCTTAAAAGCCATATTCCATACACTGCCTATTTTTTTTATACATCATTGACCCTTAACCTCCGAAAATTCCTGATAATGTATTTTTAAATATTATATCAATATATTAAAACAAACGTCGCCTCTCGCAGACGCGACAACGACCCGCCTGAAATTTTTATACGATCTCCTCGAAAGGCCGAGCCACATTCTAAATTTAAACCTTTAAATCAATAGGTTGTATCGAAATCCGCCCCCCTGGCACGACCGATGCAGAACACATAGCAAATCCATTCGCAAATTCCTGCATCATGCGAACACCATAACGAGGAGGACATCATGGAAAAACAGGTCAATATCATGGTCGTGGACGACGAAGCCGGTATCTGCCGGAATGTGGAAAAAATCCTGTCCAAAGGCAGCTATCGGGTAACCTCGGCCACCAGCGGCGACGAAGCCCTGCAAAAAATGGCTGAAGGATCATTCGACCTGGTCATCTCCGACATTTTGATGCCGGAAATGAACGGCCTCGAATTTTTAAAATCCCTCAAGGCCAGGTGGCCTGAAACAAAGGCCATCATGATGACCGCCTATGCTTCCACCGATACGGCCGTAAAGGCTATCCGCCTTGGGGCACTGGACTACATCCCCAAGCCTTTTACGCCGGACGAACTGCGCGCCATGGTCGAGGAGGCTATCCAGGGCAAACTGGTCGAGGCCCAGGTGAGCCCCAAGGAGAAGGCGTCGATCAACGTGATCGACGTGGACATTCCCTTCGATGCGGACGAGGTGGCCAAATATACCGGAGAACAGTATGCCCGCAGCGTAGGGCGTTCAGACATTCCCACCGTGGAAGTCAAACTGCCCAGCGCCGCCGAAGGTTTTTGCGAAGTGGGGGCCATGGTCTGCGACATCTTCAAGAAATTGGGTGCCACCTGCAAGGCCGGCACCAAAACCAAGGAGTGCCCACAACTTATGGCCGGCAAGAAAAAGAGCGCCTCGAAGAAGGATGCCGCACCGAGCGTCAAAACCCTGGTGGGTATCGATCACCCCTTCAACTACGAGGAAGTTCGCGCGGTGACGGGCCCCGAATACTTGAATTATCTGCGCCACGACGGCGTGGTGCAACCCACCTACGAGGAACTGAAGGCCAATGTGGCCCGCATGGACCAGAAGCGACGCATCGATGTGGATGTGCCCTTCGACTACGAGGAGGTGGCCCGCAGCACCGGTGAAGTATATGCCCGCCATGTCGGCCGGTCCGACGTCCCGGTGGTGGAAGTGGTCGTCGACAAAGAGCTGGAAGGATTCTGCGAGGTCGGCGACATGGTCTGCGACATTTTCAAAAAGCTTGGCGCCACGTGTAAGGCCGGCACCAAAAAGGGTGCCTGCCCCCAGAAAAGTGCCAAACAGCCCAAGAAAGCCGCACAATCCAAAACAGCCGATACACGCCGCCTGATTGCCCCGGACATGCCCTTCGACTATCAAGAGGTGGCGGCGATGACCGGTCCGGAATACATAGACCACTTGGTTTATGACGGTATCGTGCAGATGCCCTACGCGCAACTCAAAGCCAACTACCAAAGGATCCTCGAGTCCGAAGGGTCGGCCGCTCAAACGGCGACGGCTCCCATGGAGAGGGTGCTGGTGGTGGATGACGAGGTGGCGGTCAACAACAACATCCGCAAGATCCTGAGCAGACGCAATTACACCGTCGAGCAGGCCACCACCAAAGAGGAAGCACTGGCTAAGTTTGCGCAAGGTTCATATTCACTGGTCCTGCTCGACCTGAGGATTCCCGGCGTACAGGGTCTGGAACTGCTCGCGGCTGTGCGCAAAGCCCAGCCCCAGGCCAGGGTGGTGATCATCACCGGCTATGCAAGCATTGAAACGGCCAAGGAAGCCGCGCGCATGGGAGCCGTGGACTACGTACCCAAACCGTTCACCCCCAAAGAGATCCGCACAGCAGCCGAAGAAGCGCTGAAAATCGCCGCCTGATTCGACGCTACGGCGGTAGTCTGAGCACATGATCGGAAGGGGCTGCTCCAAACAGCCCCTTTTTCTTTGGGAGGCGGCCCTTATTTTGAACAATGTTTCATAATAAGAGCCGCCTCCATCACTCGGTTCACAACGCGGGATTTCCATGGCGGCCCAGGTCCAAGACGGCGAGCCCATGCTCTTGCGCTGACCCCCAGCATGATGCTTTAAAAAGGGCCGATGGGGAAGAAGATTGATATTTATAAGCTCAAGATCATATGCACGATAGGCGGTGCCGAACGGCAACTCGGTCGGCGAGGCTACAGGCGCCCATCAGCGCTGGAATACATATCGATCCGCCATTCTCGGCCCCGCTCATCGCATTGTATCCGACTCAATGCGCATCCGTCCGTAAGAGTCTGATCTCGCATCCAAATCGATTCAGGGACATGCATTGTCAGGGTCGAATCCAACGGTCGAATTTTATTGACAAGCCCATATTCAACATATAGATGAAAACGAGCGTACGCTCAGCACATAGCAATGCGCATCATCCGGCCGCTCGAAGGCTATCGCTTCATGATGATTTGGAATTTGAATCTCGTAACGTATCGTGATAGGAAATTCAATGGACAACGGGTTTGATGCTCGATCACTTAGCGCAACGCATTGTGTCAATTCCGCAAACCGCTGGATTCGATCCAAGGCAGCCAACGGGATCGAATCCAGCGGTTCTTGTGTGCAACATATCAAGGAAGGAAAAACCAATGGCAAATAGTGTTAACGGCTCCGTTCTGGTTGTCGGTGGCGGTATTTCCGGGATGCAGGCCGCTTTGGACCTGGCCAATTCAGGCTATTACGTCTACCTGCTCGAAAAATCCCCTGCAATTGGTGGGGTCATGTCCCAATTGGACAAGACCTTCCCCACCAATGACTGCGCGATGTGAATTATCTCGCCCGTACTGGTCGAGGTCGGCCGGCATCTAAATATCGAACTAATTACCTATGCGGATTTGGAAGAAGTTCAAGGCAAACCAGGCAACTTCAAGGTCAAAGTGCGTAAACGCGCCCGCAGCATCGACCTGGATTTATGCACCGGCTGCGGTGCTTGTGTCGAAAACTGCCCGGTGGTCCAAACCACCGGCGCCTGACACCAGGTTGCAGCATGGCGGTTTCCGAAACGATCACCGCCGTTAACCTTTAATTTATTGCCAAATTTTTGCGATTTCGGGAGAAAAGCAGATGAGCGAAGCCGCTGCGACCCTTAGTGGTCCTGTCGAAGAGATCGACATTCGCGAACTCGATGACATCATTGAAAACCAGTTCGGCAACGACAAAGAAAACCTGATCATGATTCTGCAGGCCATTCAGCGGCGATACAATTATCTGCCGCGGCCGGCACTCACCTACCTGGCGCCTAAAATCGGCGTGCCCTTCAGCAAAATTTACGGCGTGGCCACCTTTTATGCCACCTTCAGCCTCGAGCCGCGCGGACGCAACATCATTTCGATCTGCCTGGGTACGGCCTGCCACGTCCGTGGCGGCGAACGCATTCGCGAACGCATCACCGATTCGCTCAAAATCAAGGACGGTGAGACGACACCGGACGGCCGTTTTACGCTGGAATCCGTCCGTTGCATCGGCTGCTGCAGCCTTGGGCCGGTGATCAAGATCAACGAAGACATGCATGGACGCATCGGCACGGATGAAGTCGAAAAGGTTCTGAATGAATACGAATAACGGCATTAGCGAGGCATCAACCATGAAAATCGCGTCTGCGAAAGATCTGGAAAAAATTAGAAAAGCATACGCCCCGAGCCTTTACCACCCTGAAGGAATCAAGATCAATGTGGGCATGGCTTCGTGCGGCATCGCCGCCGGGGCCGTGGATGCTTTTGAAAAGGCATCCGAGGCCTTTAAAGATGATGACCATATCACCGTCTGCCAAACCGGTTGCATCGGTTTCTGTGAAGTCGAGCCTCTCGTGGAAATTTTGGCGGACGGCCGACCACGCGTGATATACAAAAACATCACGGCGGATAAAATTATCGAAGCCGTCGAGGACTACCAGAACGGCGCATCCAAAAAGAAATGGATTCTCGGTCAGATGCGCGATCCACGCTGCGTCCTGGAAGACGATCTCGACAATCCCATCGACAAAATCGAACCCATCGAAGGCATCCCCTTTCTGGAGGATGTGCCTTTTTACAAAAACCAGGTCAAGGTGGCCTTGCGCAACTGCGGCTACATCGATCCGGACGAGATCGACGCCTACATCGCCAAGAAAGGCTACCTGGCTTTTATCGACGCCTTGAACCATCAGGAGCCCAAGAAAATCATCGAGACCATCAAGGACTCCGGGTTGCGCGGACGCGGCGGCGGCGGTTTCCCCACCGGCATCAAGTGGGCCACGGCCGCCAAGCACCATGGCGAACGCTATATCATCTGCAATGCCGACGAGGGCGATCCCGGCGCATACATGGACCGTAGCATCCTTGAAGGCGATCCGCATAGCGTCTTGGAAGGCATGCTCATCGCGGGCTACGCTATTGGCTCGCGGCAAGGTTACATCTACGTACGAAACGAGTATCCACTGGCCGTCAAGCGTCTGCTGGCCGCCATCAAGCAGGCCGAAGCGTACGGGCTCTTAGGAGACAACATCGCCGGCAGCGATTTTTCTTTCCACATCAAAATCTCCACCGGCGCCGGTGCCTTCGTATGTGGCGAATCCACTGCCTTGATGGCCTCGCTGGAAGGCAAGGTGGGGCGCCCACGCGCTAAATATGTGCACACGGTCGAAAAAGGATTCCGTGAAAGCCCTACCAACTTGAACAACGTGGAGACTTACGCCAACGTACCGGCCATCGTTCTTAAAGGAGCGGACTGGTATGCCGGCATGGGAACAGAACACAGCAAAGGCACCAAGGTGTTCTCGCTGGTGGGCAAAATACAGAACACCGGCCTGGTGGAAGTTCCCATGGGCGTTTCGCTCAAGCAGATCGTGTTCGACATCGGCGGCGGCGTTCCCAAGAAAAAGAAATTCAAAGCCGTGCAAACCGGCGGACCGTCGGGTGGATGCATCCCCGAACGTTTCCTAGACCTGCCGGTAGACTACCAGAAGCTGGCCGAGGTGGGTTCCATCATGGGGTCCGGTGGTATGATCGTCATGGATCAGGACACCTGCATGGTGGACGTGGCCCGCTACTTCCTCGACTTTCTCAAGGAGGAGTCTTGCGGCCAGTGCAACCCTTGCCGTGAAGGCATCAAACAGATGCTCGACATCCTGACCGACATCTGCCAGGGCAACGGTAAAGATGGCGATATCGAACTGCTCGAAGAGTTGGGCGCCATGGTCCAAAAGTTTTCACTGTGTGGTCTGGGCACTTCGGCACCCAACCCGGTCCTGACCACCATCTTGTACTTCCGTGACGAATACGAACAGCATATTCGCGATAAGAAGTGCCGCGCCGGTGTATGCAAGGAGTTGTTTCACTATGAAATCGATGCCGAGGCCTGTACCGGTTGCCAGGTATGCTTCCGTAAATGCCCTCAACATGCGGTCTCGGGGGAAAAGAAAAAACCCCACAGTATCGATCAGACCAAATGCATCAAGTGCGGTATTTGTTACGAAGGATGCAAATTCGACGCGATTAAAATCTGCTAAAAACATACAGAGGAAAGTCCATTATGATTACCTTCAAGATCAACGGCCAGACGGTTCAGGGAGAAGAGGGCCAATACGTACTGCAAGTGGCCCAGAAGTACGGCATTGAAATCCCCACCCTGTGCCATCATAAGGCTCTGGAACCGGCTGGCATGTGCCGGCTTTGCACCGTGGAGATGTTCGACGGCCGGCGCTCCAGATTCGTGACGGCCTGCAACTACCCCATATGGGAAGGCATGGAGATCAACACCGACACGGATTCGGTGCACCAGGGGCGCAAATTGATCGTGGAGTTGCTCATGGCCCGATGCCCGGAGGTCCCCATCCTTCAAAAGCTGGGCAAAAAATATGGGATCGAGAAATCCCGTTTCAAGGCGGAAGACGACACATGCATCTTGTGCGGCTTGTGCGTTCGCATGTGCGAACGGATGGGCAACAGCGCTATCGAACTCACCGGACGCGGCGTCGAGATGAAAGTCGATACCCCCTTTCACACCCAGACCGATGTGTGTCTGGCCTGCGGGGCCTGTGCATCGGTCTGCCCGACCGGACACATTACGCTGGACAAAATCCGTGACGAAATCACGAAAAAGAAAAATGTCCATAAAATTCCCTCAGAATATGACATGGGGCTGAAAGGCCGCAAGCCGGTCTACGTACCCTATGCCCAGGCCGTGCCCAATACGCCAGCCATCGATCGCGACGTGTGCGTGCACTTTAAAACCGGCGGTTGCCAGGTGTGCACCGAGTTTTGCGGGGTTAACGCCATCAACCACAAAATGGAAGATGAAATCGTCGAATTGGAAGTGGGCTCGATTATCCTGGCGCCCGGCTTTCAGCCTTTCGATCCCTCCAAGTTTGACTCCTACGGCTATGCCAACCACCCCAACGTCATCACCTCCATGGAGATGGAGCGGCTGCTCTCCGCATCGGGGCCCACGGGCGGCCATCTCGTGCGACTCTCCGATCACAAGGAGCCCAAAAAGATCGCATGGTTCCAGTGCGTCGGCTCCCGTGACCTGAACCGCTGCGACAACAGTTACTGTTCGTCGGTCTGCTGCATGTATGCCATCAAGGAGGCCGTCATCGCCAAAGAGCACGCCGGTGCCGAACTCGACTGCGCCATCTTCTATATGGATATGCGCACCCACGGTAAGGATTTCGAACGATTTTACAACAATGCCAAAGACAAGGGCGTGCGCTTCCTGCGCAGCCGGGTGCACACCATCGATCCGGTGCGGGGCAGCGACGAGCTGTCGGTGCGCTACGTCAACGACGATGGCAGCCTGCAGGAGGAGCAGTTCGACATGATCGTGCTCTCCATCGGTCTGGAGACCTCCCCGGAAGTGGTGCGATTGGCCCAGAAACTGGGCATCGAACTGACCGAAGGCAATTTCTGCAAGACCGACACCTTCGAACCGGTGGCCACCAGCAAGCCGGGCATCTATGTATGTGGCGCCTTCCAAGGCCCAAAAGACATTCCCCAGTCAGTGGTCGATTCCAGCGCCGCCGCTGCTGCGGTGGGCGAAATTCTGGCGACGGGGCGCAACACGGCCACAAAGAAGCCCGAAGTGATCCCCGAGGTCAATGTTCAGGGCGAACGGCCGCGCATCGGTGTCTTTGTCTGCCGCTGCGGCATCAACATCGCCGGCGTGGTGGACGTTCCCTCGGTGGCCGAATATGCCGCCACCCTCCCCTATGTCGAATATGCCACCGACAATCTTTACTCCTGCGCCCAGGACACCCAGGACAGGATGACCCAGATCATCAAGCAGAAAAATCTCAACCGCGTCGTGGTGGCTGCCTGCACGCCCAAAACTCATGAGCCGCTGTTCCAGGAGACCTTGATCAATGCGGGGCTGAACAAATATCTTTTCGAGATGGCCAATATCCGCAACCACGACTCCTGGGTGCACAAGAACAATCCCGACTTGGCCACCCGGAAGGCCAAGGACCTGGTGCGTATGGCCGTCAACAAGGTAGGCCTCATGCAGCCCCTCCAGGAGGCAGAACTGGAGGTCAACCAGGCTGCTCTGGTCATCGGCGGCGGCATTTCAGGCATGACCGCGGCCCGCAGCCTCGCGCGCCAGGGATATGAAACCCACATCATCGAACGCGGAGAACGTTTGGGCGGCCAGGCCCACAATTTGTACAAAACCATCAGCGGCGATCTGGTGGCTGATAAATTGGCTGAACTCGTCGCCGAGGTTGAGCAGAACAAAAATATCAATGTCCATCTGAACAGCGAACTGACCGCTTTGGACGGTTTTGTGGGCAACTTCAAATCGACCGTGAGCTCCAACGGCAGCCAGAAGGAGATTGTGCACGGCGTGGCCGTGATCGCCACCGGCGGCGCACCGCTGCAGACCGAAGAGTACTGCTATGGTCAAGATCCCCGCATCATGACCAGCCTGGAACTGGACCAACGTATGAAAGCCGATGACCCGGCTTTGGCCGCGGCCAATGCGGCGGTTTTTATTCAATGCGTCGGTTCGCGCGAACCCCAGCGGCCTTACTGTTCTCGGGTATGCTGCACCCATTCTATCGACAACGCTTTGGAGTTAAAAAAGCGCAACCCGGATATGAACATCTATATCCTCTATCGGGACATCCGCACCTATGGAGAGCGTGAATACCTGTACAAAGAGGCACGCGAAAAAGGCATTATCTTCATCCGCTACGAGCTGGAAAACAAGCCCCAGGTCGCAGTGGCCGAAGGTCGCATCCGGGTGACGGTCATCGACCATGTACTCGGTCTGCCGGTCACCATCGAGCCCGACCTGCTCTCTCTGGCAACAGCCGTCGTGCCCAACCGGGACGACAAACTCGCCCAGTTCTTCAAGGTGCCGCTCAACGACGACGGATTTTTCGTCGAAAAGCATGCCAAACTGGGCCCCTCGGAGTTTGCCACAGACGGTGTCTTCCTCTGCGGTTTGGCCCACTACCCCAAACCCATCGACGAAGCCGTCGTGCAAGGGCGCGCCGCCGCCAGCCGGGCGGTCACCCTGTTGGCCCGCGAAAAGATCAAGACCAGCGGCCAGGTGGCCCAGGTCGATCCCATGATGTGCAGCAGTTGCGGCGTCTGTGTCTCGATCTGCCCCTATTCGGCGCCCTCTTTCATCCCCGCCGATGCCCGGATGCACGCCGGCAAGGCCCAGATCAATGCTGTGCTGTGCAAGGGGTGCGGCCTGTGCGTGGCCTCGTGCCGATCGGGTGCCATCCATTTGAAAGGATTCGACAATGACCAGATCTTTGCCCAAATTTCTGCGGTGAGCTGGGAATAACTGCGAAAAAGGCATAGCATGCCATGACCCATATTCAACCTACCAAAACGGAGCCGACATAATGAGTGAATGGGAACCTAAAATCGTCAGCTTTCTATGCAACTGGTGCAGCTATGGCGCCGCCGACCTGGCCGGTGTCAGCCGTATGGAGTATCCGCCCAACATCCGGGTGGTACGCATTCCGTGTACAGGGCGAATGAGCCCAAAATTTGCCCTGGCCGCCCTTCGCGAAGGCGCCGATGCGGTGTGGGTGTCCGGGTGACATCCGGGCGAATGCCATTACCTGGAAGGTAATTACTACGCACGACGTAAATTTATGTTGATGAAAAAACTGCTCGAATACATGGGTATCGAATCGGACCGTCTTCACTTCTCCTGGATTTCTTCCGCCGAATCCACCAAATTCGTGAAGGTCGTCGGTGAGGTCACGGCCAAGGTCAAAGCCCTTGGCCCAAACAAACGATTCGTGAAAAAGGAAGCCAAGGTAGCCTAAGATGTCAACTTACACTGAAAAGATCAGGGAAATCGCCCAACGGCTGCTCAAAGAGTGCCGGGTTGAGATGGTTATCGGGTTCCGAAAGGGTTCCGTTCCTATGATGAACGAACCGTGTTTCGTACGCAAACCCGAGGAGGTCGATGCGCTGATGTGGGACAGCAACTGCGGCATCAACCTGGCCAACTACCTCACCAATCGGAAGGAAAAGATCGGCATCGTCGCCAAGGGGTGTGATTCACGCAATATCGTGACCCATATCCTTGAAAATAAAATCAAACGCGAACAGCTCGTCATCATCGGTGTGCCGTGTCAGGGCATGATCGACAAACGCAAGATCGCCGCCATGGCCCAGGGCGAAGTTCTCGAAGTCACCGAAAGCGACGGTCAGGTGCATGTCAAAACCGCCGCCGGCAGCCAGACATTCGATAAGAAAGACGTGCTTCAGCAGAATTGCAGCGTCTGTGTCCACCGCAACCCGGTCATTTCCGATGAGATGGTGGCCGATCCGGTGGAAGAGCAAAAAGATGTGGACCCATACGCCGACGTGGCTTCCCTGGAAGCCATGACCACCGATGAGCGCTGGGCCTTCTTTGACGATTTGCTGGCACCCTGCATCCGTTGTTATGCGTGCCGCAACGCATGCCCGCTGTGCTACTGCCCGACCTGCTTCGTGGATGAAGCCAAACCGCAGTGGGTGGGCAAGAGCCAGGACCCCATCGATGTCCGCACCTTTCATCTTCTGCGTGCCTACCACTGTGCGGGACGCTGCACCGATTGCGGTGCCTGTGAAAGAGCCTGTCCGATGGGCATCAACATGCGCCTGTTGACCAAGAAGCTCAACAAGGACTGCCTGGATCTCTATGGTTGGGAAGCCGGGCTCTCCCTGGATTCACGGCCGGCGCTCGATGTCTACAAGCCCAACGACACCAACGATTCTATTCTCTAATCAGACTAAAAGGCAAATTATGAAGGTCATTAAAATCGAAAAAAGCCAATGGTCACCGGGCCTGGAAAAATTGAAGGGGGCGTTCAGACTGATCGGGCCGGTCAAGGAAAAGACGTGGCATAACTTCCAGGAATTGGCCGCCGGACAGATGCCCGACCTGGCCTTTCAGAACACGCGGCTCTCGCCAAAAAGCCTGGTTTTTCCCCAATCCGAGATCATGCTCGACTACTCCCTCGACAAAAAGGACCCGGATTGCAACATCACCAAGATGGCCGAGAAAGATTATTCTCCCAGGGCGGTCATCGGCATTC
Source organism: Desulfatitalea tepidiphila (assembly GCF_001293685.1). Classification (NCBI taxonomy): domain Bacteria; kingdom Pseudomonadati; phylum Thermodesulfobacteriota; class Desulfobacteria; order Desulfobacterales; family Desulfosarcinaceae; genus Desulfatitalea; species Desulfatitalea tepidiphila. The sequence continues at coordinate 105,168 of NZ_BCAG01000004.1, forward strand.
GCCCATGCGACGCCAAAGCTCTGGTCCTGGTGAAGATGAACTTCGATACGGATGAGTACCAGGATCCTTACTGGCTGAATCTCTATGACGCCACCACCTTCGTGGGACTGGCATGCGATACGCCCTGCAGCACCTGTTTTTGCACCAGCACCGGCTGCGGCCCCTACCATGAGGAAGGGCTGGACGTACTGCTGGCCGAGCGGGAGGATCATTTCGTCGCCAAGGTGTTGACCGATAAAGGTGCACGGCTGATGGAAAGCGCCGGCTGGTCGACCGTTCTGCCCGATGCGGCTGCCATGGACCAGGCAAAGAGCGCCGCCGAAGAAAAGATCGTCTCCAAAATCGAAACCGGCAATCTGGCGGCTGCCGACACCATGGCCCTGCACGGTGCCGATTTCTGGGAAGATATCTCCTTCGCCTGTATCAATTGCGGTACCTGTACCTTCTCTTGCCCCACCTGCTGGTGTTTCGACATCCAGGATGAAACCTATGGCAAGAAAGGGGTGCGCATGCGCAACTGGGACAGCTGCATGTTTCCCATCTTCTCCGTACACACCACCGGGCATAACCCCCGAGACACCAAATTGGCCCGATTGCGGCAGCGTTTCATGCACAAGCTCAAATATTTCGTGGATAAATATGACAAAGGCATCATGTGTGTGGGTTGCGGACGTTGCGTCCGGCAGTGTCCGGTCAATATCGATATCCGCACCATCAGCAAATTGATGAACAATCTGGCATCCGAAGCCAAGTGCGCAGTTCAAGGGAGCTGACGTGCCGGTGGTCATCCAGCAGCGCCCCGAACGCACCCGATCGAGGGAGGAATTCGTGCAAAATCCATATCTGCCATATCCGGTCCGTATCGACGACATTACCGTCGAGAGCGAAGATCGCAATTTAAAAACCTTTAAATTCGTGTTCCTCAACCCGGACGATGAAGCCAAATTCGCATACAGAGCCGGTCAGTTTGCCGAATTGTCCATCGCCGGAGTGGGCGAAATCCCCATCGGCATCGCCTCTTCCCCGGTGGAAAAAGGGTTCATCAAGTTTACCGTGAACAAGGCCGGGGTCGTGACCTCTCGTCTCCACAATATGCAGGTGGGCGACATCATGGGTGTGCGCGGCCCGCTGGGCAACTGGTACCCCTGGGACCTGCTCGAAGGCAAGAACGTGCTGATCGTCGGCGGCGGATTCGCCTTCACCACCTTGCGATCTTCGATCATTTACATGCTCGACCCGGCCAATCGGAAGAAGTTTAACGACATCAGCGTGGTTTACGGCGCCCGCTCTCCAGGTATGCTCCTTTATAAAAACGAGCTGATCGAGTGGGAAAAGCGCGATGATATCAACATGCACATCACCGTGGACGGCACGAAAGATCCGGACTGGAAATACAATGTCGGCTTTGTGCCGCCGATCACAGAACAGAAGGCCCCCCCGGGTGATGAAAACTCTTACGCCATCGTTTGCGGCCCCCCCATCATGATCAAATTTACACAGCCGGTCCTTGAAAAACTGGGCTACGACCATGACCACATCATCCTTTCTCTGGAAAACCGGATGAAGTGCGGTATCGGTATGTGCGGCCGCTGCGGTATCGGTCGCGAATTGGTCTGCAAGGACGGCCCGGTATTCACCCTGGCTCAGGTGAACCGGACACCGAGAGAATATTGATCCGTTTGGAACAGATAAGCGCCAATCGCGTGTTTTCGTATTGACAACAAACAGGTGATTCGTTATTAGGGTTAACTTCACAGTTTCGGATTAGCAAAGGCTGACTAGCCAAGGACCATAAAATATTGGCAAAGGAGGAGTTTAAATGCCGACAGTTGAATTTAGTGGAAAAACTTTTAACGTAGACGAAGATGGTTTCATCGATGATTACAAAAACTGGAGTGAAGAGTGGGTCCAGTATGTAAAGCAGCAGGAAGGCATCGATGAGCTGAACGATGAACACAAAAAGGTGATCGAGGTGCTCCGCGAGTACTATGAAAAGAATGGTATCGCCCCGATGGTTCGCGTTCTTTCCAAAGTCACCGGGTTCAAACTGAAACACATTTATGAACTCTTTCCTTCCGGACCGGGCAAGGGAGCCTGTAAAATGGCAGGTCTGCCCAAACCGACCGGTTGCGTCTAATCCGATTCGGCATCAGTTCACTCGAAGGCCCTGCAGTGCAGGGCCTTTTTTATTTGAGAAGTGATCCGGAAAAATGATAGCAAGAATTGAGATGTCGCCTGCCGACAAGGGTTCTAAATGAATGCTGTTCATTAAACCCGGGAGCGCAGCCATGCAACTGAGCATAAAAACGCATAGCCAGACGGAAATGATCGACATCACCGGTGAAGTCCAGCGCCTGATCGACGCATCCGGCGTTCGGGAAGGGATTTGCATGGTTTACGTGCCGCACACGACGGCGGCGGTCACCATCAACGAAAACGCGGATCCCAGTGTGCCGACGGATATGTTAATGGTACTCAACCAGATGGTGCCTTGGAAGGCGCCTTACCGACACCGGGAGGGCAATTCGCCGGCCCACGTCAAGAGCGCCCTGATCGGGTCCTCTGAACTCGTCCAGGTAGAAGGCGGCCGCTTGGTACTCGGCACGTGGCAAGGTATCTTCTTCTGTGAATTCGATGGGCCGCGCAGCCGAAAAGTCAATATCACATGGATGGCATCGACATTCACGTCGCCGTCCCAAAGCTGAGGTCAGCCCAATGAGCCTGGACGACACCGACAAGGCGATTCTCAACCGCATTCAGTCGGATTTTCCCATCGAAACTTGCCCGTTCGGCGTGATTGCCCGCGAATTGAACTTGAAGGAAAGCGAAGTCCTCCAACGGGTCCTGCAGCTCAAGCAAGCGGGCATCATTCGCCGCATCGGCGCCAATTTTGTACCCGGTAAGGTGGGGTTTGTCAGCACCCTGTGCGCGGCCCGGGTGCCTGATGACAAAATCGAGACCTTTTCCCGGGTGGTCAATCGTTATCCGGGTGTGACCCACAACTACCAACGGGACGATGAATTCAACGTGTGGTTTACGTTCATCGCCCGTTCCAGAGAAGAGATTGCCCAGAACCTCGAACGAATCGCCAAGGAGACCGGCGTGGAGACGATCCTGAACATGCCGGCGACCAAAGTGTTTAAAATTCGGGCCCAATTCGACTTGTGACATGAAAAATCTCCGCGTCGCCGCAGTGGTGTGCCGATCGCCGGTGGGAGAGATCGAATTCAATCTATCCCGAACCGCCTTCTGGGTTCGACAAGCCCAAAAAAACGGCGTGGCGCTCATCTGTTTTCCCGAATTGAACATCACGGGCTATGTGAACCATAGCGACATGTCAGCTTACGCCCAACCCCTCCCGGGAGATGTGAGCGAACGTCTGTCCGCGCTTGCCGCTCGGCACCGGATGATCATCCTGGCCGGAGTGGCCGAACGAAGTGCCACAGGCAAGGCATACGCCAGTCATGGCATCTTTTGGCCCGATGGCCGGACCGGCTACTACCGGAAACTCTATCTGGCGCCCAACGAGACGCCTTACTTCGTTCCAGGCAATGACATCCCCGTTTTCGATACCACCCACGCCATCCTCGGTATCCAACTGTGCTACGATGCGCATTTTCCCGAACTTTCAACCGCCATGACTGCCAAAGGCGCCGACATTCTCTTCATGCCCCATGCGTCACCCAGAGGAGACGCCGCCACCAAACATCGATCGTGGCTGCGCCACCTGACGGCCCGGGCCTATGACAACGGGGTCTTTGTGGTGGCCTGCAACCAACTTGGGGAAAACGACAGGGGACTCGTTTTTCCTGGCAACGCGGTGGCTATCAATCCGTCGGGTGAGGTCATCGCCAAACGCCTGGAAAGCACGGAAGGCATGCTGATAGTGGATCTCATGGCGGCTGAGATCGAAACGGTTCGGTCGCATCCCATGCGCTACTTTTTCCCCAACCGCCGGCCTGACCTCTACGGCCGATAAGACGCAAGAGTTCATTGCTTTCCATCAAAGGCGGCCAGCGTCCACCGGCATTCCGCGCCGCAGCCCGCTAAAGAACGGATTCTGATATCAAAAGGCAGGTACGATAGTGATGCGGGGCCCATTCCGGATGATTTTGACCTGGAACCTGCGCAACGTTTCTGCCAGCGGTCGACCGAACAGGAAATCGAGCAAAGAGGGGTCCAGGCGGGAGCGTTCAACGGTCACCTGCCGCAGGCTCTGGTCATAACGAACCATGCCTAGCAGCTCTTTGGCCGCCGTACCGCCCATTTTCCGGTTTTTGATGGCCGTCGCCAATTCGGCGACACGCGGATAAGCGCAACGGTGCTGATGCTCGCCGACCAGGTCGAACAAACCCGGCAGACGCGACAAGAGCCGGCTACGGGTCAGGCGATCCTGATCATACATCATCATGATCGCCTGGGTGTCCCAGCACGTGAGCACACGACACTCCGCGGGTCGGTGATCATAAATGGTGCACCCAACGGTTTCCTGGTTCAAGAACCGGCAGGTCGCGTCCGTGTCGGACACCCCCTTGATCTTGATGATGTCGCTCGGGGCCGGGCTCACCACGCCGCGGATGTTGTCGAAAGCCGGTTCACCTTCGCGAATGGTGCACAAATCCTTCAACAGGATTTTGCCCGAGGTGACAAGCGTCTCGTCCTGGACATGCAGGGCAGGCCCGCCCTTACAGCAACAGGTTCCGCAACGCCGGCACTGGTATTCGGATGGATGCATGACGGTCGACATGAGGCCCCCTATTACAACAAATCGGCCAAATTAAAAAGGCCGCTTCATACCAAGATGAAGCGGCCCCTGGAAAGTGCAATCCAATCGATGAGGGTCTATTTACCGGCGCGTCCGTCGTCACAAGGCTCGTCGGCGGCTCCGGCCCGTCCGTGTTCGGCGGTACTGGACAGGATGCAAACATCCGTCTCGCCGCTTACATCGGGGCTTAGCGGTTTCACCTCGGGCTGGGGCGGCGTCTCCTCGGCCATTTTCTTGAGTTTCTGATATCTAAGCATCAACTCCTTTGCCAACTGGGTGTGCAATCGGTCGGCCTCGGCCGGGAATAGCTTGTGCAGTGCCGCGTAGCGTACCTCACCCGAGAGGAACTCTTTCAAGCTGCCGTCCGGTGCCTTGGAATCCAGGCTAAAGGGATTCTTGCCCTCGGCCACCAGTTGCGGGTTGTAACGGTAGAGGGGCCAATAACCGCTAGCGACGGCCAGCTTGGTCTCTTCCTGGGTCTTGCCCATGCCCTTTTTGATCCCGTGGTTGATACAGGGTGCGTAGGCCAGAATCAGCGATGGACCGTCATAGGCCTCGGCCTCGGCGATCGCTTTGAGCGCATGCTGCTTATTGGCGCCCATGCCGATGCTGGCCACATAAACATAGCCGTAGCTCATGGCCATGCCCCCCATATCCTTTTTGGCCGTCTTTTTACCGGAAGCCGCAAACTTGGCGATCGATCCGGTGGGTGTGGCCTTGGAGCTCTGACCGCCGGTATTGGAATAGACCTCGGTGTCATATACCATGACGTTGATGTCCTCGCCCGAGGCCAACACGTGATCGATCCCGCCATAAGCGATATCGTAGGCCGCCCCGTCGCCGCAGAACACCCAGTAGGACTTCTTGGTGAAAAGATTGGACATGCCGTTGATCCGTGAGAGCAGGTCATTGTCCTTGAACTTGGGCAGCAGCGCTTTGAGCTGGTCGCCGTACTTTTTCGATCCTTCGGCTTCTTTCATGTTGGCCAGCCATCCGGAGAGAGCGGTCTTGACTTCGGCGTCGATATCGCCGGCCACTGCCTGTTCGGCCAACTGGGCCAACAGGCGGCGCTGCTGCAACTGTCCCAGCAGCATGCCGTAGGTAAATTCTGCCGGGTCCTCGAACAGGCTGTTGCCCCAGGTCGGTCCGTGCCCATCCTTGTTTTTGCAATAGGGAATCGCCGGCGCCGAGCCGCCCCAGATCGACGTACAACCGGTGGCATTGCCGATGACCATGCGCTCTCCAACCAGCTGCGTGATCAGTTTGGCATACGGCGTCTCGCCGCATCCTGCGCAAGCGCCTGAGAACTCTATCAAAGGTTGATAGAACTGGCTGCCCTTGACCGTGTCGCGTTTGGCCAGATGATCCCTCAAGGGAAGGGTCTGGGCATAGCGCTGATTGGGCACCTGATCCGTCAACTGGGTGGCCAGGGGCCGCATCACCAGGGCCTTGGTCTTGGCCGGGCAGATGTCGGCGCAGTTCCCGCAGCCCATGCAATCCTCTGCATAGACCTGGATGCGGAATTTGTAATCCTTGAACTCTTTGCCCACAGCTTTTTTGGCCTCGAAACCGGCCGGCGCCTTTTCCAACTCCTCGTCGGTGACCAGGAAGGGCCGGATGGCCGCATGGGGACACACCATGCTGCACTGGTTGCACTGAATACAGTTATCCATGATCCATTCGGGGACGTTGATGGCCACACCCCGCTTTTCATATTGGGTGGTACCCACCGGAAAGAGTCCGTCGGGTTTAAAGGCGCTGACCGGCAGTCGATCGCCCTGTTGGGCCAGTATGGGCCGCATCACCTCATTGACCCAAGGCGGCGCATCGAGACCGGCCGGCGGCGTTCCCTGGGCCTGCCCCCAGGCTTGGGGATAGTCGACCTCTATTAAATGATCCAGCGTGCGGTCCACAGCGTCGACATTCATCTGAACGACCTTGTCGCCCTTTTTGCCGAACATCTTCTTGATCTCTTTTTTGAGCAGCTCAAGCGCCTTTTCCACGGGAAGGACGCCGGAAGCCTGAAAAAAGGCGGTCTGCATGATCATGTTGATGCGGCCGCCCAGCCCCACTTCACCGGCAATCTTGACGGCATCGATATTGTAAAATTTTAGCTTCTTACGGGCGATGGTCTGGCGCATGGCGGCCGGCAGGTGGACCTCCATCTCCTCCAACGACCAGGGGCTGTTGAGCATGAAGGTCCCGCCCTCCTTGATGCCCTCCAGTACGTTGTAGGTGTTCACATAGGAGGGATTGTGACAGGCGATGTAATCGGCGGCATCGATCAGATAGGTGGATTGAATCGGTTGCTTTCCGAATCGCAGGTGGCTGATGGTGATACCACCCGACTTTTTGGAGTCGTAGGCAAAATAGGCTTGAGCGAACATGTCGGTATTGTCGCCGATGATCTTGATGGCGCTTTTGTTCGCGCCCACCGTGCCATCCGCCCCAAGGCCCCAGAATTTACACTGCACGGTTCCCTCGAGCGAGACATCGAAGCCCTCCTGCACCTCCAGGGAGGTGTGGGTGAGATCATCCACGATCCCGACCGTGAAATGATTTTTGGCGGCGCCGGTCATGTTGTCGTAAACGGCTTTTACCATGGAGGGATTGAACTCCTTGGAACCCAGTCCATATCGTCCGTTGAGCACCTTGATGCTGCGCCCGTTCTCCATGAGGCTGGTACACACATCCAGATAGAGCGGGTCACCCAGTGCCCCCGGCTCCTTGGTGCGGTCGAGCACCGTGATCATTCGGGTGCTGGCCGGAATCGCCTTGAGCAGATGCTCGGCGGAAAACGGACGGTACAGACGCACCTTGATCAATCCGATTTTCCGGCCCTCCTTGGCGTTCAAGTAATTGACCACCTCCTCGATGGTCTCGCACGACGAGCCCATGGAGACGACGATATGCTCGGCATCGGGCGCCCCCACATAATCGAACAGGCTATACGGGCGACCGGTCAGATCGCCCACCTTCTTCATGTAGTCCGCCACGATGCCCGGCACCTTGAGAAAATAGGCATTGGCCGCCTCACAGCCCTGGAAATAGACGTCCGGGTTCTGGGCCGTGCCGCGCAACTCGGGTCGCTCGGGGCTAGCCCCCCGGGCACGGAACCTGGCCACGGCATCCCAATTGACCAGCTTGGCCATATCCGCATAATCGATCATCTCGATCTTCTGGATTTCGTGGCTCGTACGGAAGCCATCGAAAAAGTGAACAAACGGCACACTGGACTCGATGGCCGCCAGGTGGGTCACCAGTCCCAAATCCATTGCTTCCTGAACCGAGGCCGACGAGAGCAGCGCAAAACCGGTCTGGCGCACGGCCATGACGTCCTGATGGTCGCCGAAGATGCTCAGGGCATGCGCCGCGACGGCGCGGGCCGTGACGTGCAGGACAGCAGGCAGTACCTCGCCCCGCATCTTGTACATATTGGGAATCATCAACAGCAACCCCTGGGAGGCGGTAAAGCTGCTGGTCAGCGCACCGGCCGCCAGCGAGCCATGCACCGCCGCGGCGGCGCCGGCCTCACTCTGCAGCTGCCGAATCAACACTTCCTGTCCGAAAATATTTTTACGGCCATTGGCCGCCCACTCATCGCAAATTTCGCCGATCGGAGACGAGGGTGTGATGGGGTAAATGGCTGCCGCATCGCTCATCGCGTATGCCACATGTGCTGCGGCGGTGTTCCCGTCTACCGTTTGCATCGTCTTTGCCATAAATCTTGCTCCTTTTTGTAATTTCGGTCTGTAACGCTAGGCGTAAAGTCCAACCTACCCCTTGGCCGCCGCACATTGGATGGACAACCTCATGAGGGTAAGAAAGAGTTTACAAAACCATATTCATAGATTGTTGGCAAGGCCAAAATGAATCTCCATCACTGCGGAAATGCTGTAAATACGGTAACAAAGTTACCAATTGTACTTTCTGGGGGCTTCAGGTCGCCCCTTTTGAATCCGATCCATGCGCTTCCCTGAAGCAGCGGGGGGACATGGTTGAGAAAATAGCTGAATGGCTCCCTGAACATTAAGAGCGGATTGATCTTGACGGTGGCAAAACACTCACCATATAGTAGTTTCAATCTCAAAAACAGGGCCCTCGAAGGCATACACCCCCGCGATCTAGCCATACACGATGGCCATAAACCGGATCGCTGCACCAGATCGCTGCATAGATGTTGTCCATCAACAGGGAACCTTGCGATGCGCCAAAACCACGATGAAGAGCCTAACGCGTCTATTTCCGCCTTTATCCCCAAAGCCCTGTTCGAGCGGGTGGAGGCCTTGTGCAAAGCCAAGGGTTTGGATCCCAAAGAATTCATTTTTGATGCCATCAGTGAAAAATTGGCAAACATGCACAAAGAAAAACGAAGGAAGCCCAGGCTTTAGACCGTCCCAACGTGTCACACCGGATTTGACAGGCCTGGCCGTTTCGTTTAGGATAAAAACATTCGTCGCAGTGCAGCAGCGTTTCTGATCAGCAGACCGTTTCACAAGCCATTCCCCCGAATTGGATGTGCCCTTCGGATGTCGCGCCTCCGAGCGTCGAGCGAACCACCCCCTAACTGAACTGAATAACGACCTCCCACAGTCGCTGTTTTGCTTTTCAAACCATGAGCGATGCGTGCCTGCGGCCAACCCTTCAACTTCCCGGCGCTGGGGTGCCGGGCCGAAAGGAGGTCATCATGAAATTCAGTGACTTGTTTATTCCGCGTTGGCGGAACTCAAATCCCGACGTCCGGATCAAGGCAATTGATAAAATAGACGATATCAACCTGCTCAAGCAGATATCCGAACGAGATGAGCACGCCATGGTGCGCGACGTCGCCGCGGACAGAATCGCGAAACTGGCGGCAACGACAAAAATAACGGAATAACATCAAGCTTCAATCCAACGGGCAGCGCGAGTCAGGGCGCCATTGACAATCGACCCACGATAACGTATCTGCGAACCACTTTTATAGAGAGTCGCAGACGGTGCCAATGCCCCCTGAATTAATCTACAGTACGCCCTTCTTTCTCGCATCGATAGCCATTCTGGTGGTGGCGGTGTTCATCCTTATTCGTCGAACCACACCCGGTGCCTGGTATTTGATCATGCTCTGCATGGCGGGGGCGTTCTGGGCGACCTGCGAAGGCATGCTCTATCTGGGCCTGGAAACGGCAGACAACATCCGCATCACCTTGATCCAGTATCTCGGCATCGCCACCGTTATCCCACTGGCGTTGATGTTTACGCTGTCAACATTCGATTTCCAGCGCTGGGTCAACACCATCAGCATCACGACGCTGACGGCCGCCGCAGCCACGATCATCGCCCTGGTCTGGAGCAACGCCTCACACCAACTGGTGTTCAGCCGTTTCTTCCCCATCGACGAAGGGCCGGTGCCCATGCTCGGCATCGAGCATGGCCCCTTATGGTGGGCGATCATCGGATATCACTATGCACTGACGGGGCTGATGAGCGCGATACTGATTCGGACCGTGCATGTCAACCAGGGCGCCCGCCGTTCCCAGGCAAGTGTCGTGCTAGCCGCCATCGGCGTGGTCTGGCTGGCCAACGCAATCTACGTCATGGGGAAAAGCCCGGTTGCCAACATGGATCTCGGGCCTCTGGCCTTTATTTTTGTCGCCTTTTCCCTTGCCTGGGGATTTTTCAAATATGACCTGCTTCAGCTCCTTCCCATTGCCAAGGCGCTTATTTTCAAGTCCCTGAGCGATCCCATCATCGTCATCGACGAAAAACGTCGAATCATAGACATGAACCCCGCAGCCGAAAAACAGTTCAATTTCAAGGCCTCCGACGCCATTGCACGGAATTTCGATCAAATATTCGACAAGCACCTGCAATTAAAAGGCATTCTCGATCAAGCCGCGGCAAGACAGCTCACCTTCCATACGGCCGAAGGGCCGCGGTTTTTCGACTTGGGCAGGTCCACGATCCGGGACAAAACGGGGAAAGAGATCGGGCAGATCCTGATTTTCCAGGACGTCACAGAAAACAAGCTGGCAAACGAGACCATTGTTGAAAACGAGCGCATGCAAGGCGTCCTGGAAATGGCCGGTGCGGTATGCCACGATCTGAACCAGCCCGTCGCCGTCCTGTTGAAGCAGACGGATAGGCTTGAAAGCGTGATAAGCAGCGACCATGCGCTCTACCCCAAGGTGCTCAAATTGGCCGAGCAAGCCAATCGATTGAGGGAAACGACCTTGAAACTGACAGGTATCACCCGCTATGAAACCCGCGAATATCTACGCAGTAAGATCGTCGACATCGACAAATCATCGGCAGATGCTTAATGGTCGCGTGCCCCAGCACTCGATCGCCCCTCTTGACGGAACGGTGTCATGCGTCCCGAACTGATCTATAGTGCGCCTTTTTTCATCGCCGCGTTTCTCATCATCATCGTCGCCGTGTTCGCCTGGCGACGGCGACGGATTCGAGGCGCCCGGTATTTATCCTTGGTATGCATGGCCGGCGCGGTCTGGTCGATATTCGAGGGTTTGCTCTACCTGGGATTGAGCCTGGAGACCGACATGTGGGTCACCTATGTGCAATATCTCGGCACCGCTCCCATGATTCCCCTGGCGCTTTGTTTCACATTCGCCATTTTTGGATTCGAACGTTGGATCCATCGCACGACCAAAACGATTTTCATCCTGATTCCCCTGGCCATGTTGGCGCTGGCGTGGACCGACCCCCTGCACCACCTGGTATATAAAAATTACTACCTGATCCACGACCATGCGGTTCCCATCCGTGGTTTCGAACGCGGTATCCTATGGTGGGGCATCATCGGCACCCAGTACATACTGGCCTTTGGGCTCACCACATTTTTGATCTACGTCGCGTGGATATCGTCGGGGGTCATGCGTGCCCAGGCCGGCGTCATCCTGGCGGCGGTCTCTATCGTTTGGCTGACAAGTGCGGTCTATGTGACCGGCAACAGCCCGATTTCCCATATGGATATCAGCCCTCTGGCCTTTATTCTCGTGGCCCTGTCCATGGCGTGGGGCTTTTTCCGCTATCACCTGCTGGACGTGTTGCCCATCGCCAAGGCCGATATCTACTCGGGTATCGGCGATCCCATCCTCGTCGTCGATGATCAGAACCACCTGTTGGATCTCAATCCCGCCGCCGAAGCCCTGTTTCATATTCGAACCTCTGCCAAGGATGCCGCCTTTCCCATGCCGATTCAACGGCCGGTCGCCCTGCCCTTGTCCCTCGCTCAACCCGAGGAAACGGTCTGCCTGGTAAACAATGGCACGAAACGTTTTTATGAAACCCGGACAACCCCTTTGCCGGACAAACGCGGCAACCGGATCGGTCGTATGATCATCTTGCGGGACGTCACCGAGCGTCATCGCGCCCAATGGGCACTGGGCCAAAGCGAGCGGCTGCAAGGTGTGCTGGAGATGGCCGGCGCCGTGTGTCACGACTTGAACCAACCGATCATGGCCATTATGGGCTATGCGGAATTGATCCTGCTGGACCTTGCCCAGGACGATCCCTTGTATCCCATCATGATGAATCTCACGGCGCAGTTGGAAAAAATCACCACGATCACCCAAAAACTGATGCGCATTACCCGTTACGCGACCAAAGACTACGGCGGTCAACAGATCATCGATATTGAAAAAGCCGCCACAGCTTCTGACTAAGTGGTCGCGGGCAAAAATACAGTGACGCAACGAGATGGTCGAGGCGCCCGTCCCGCAAGGCGCGAGAAGCGAGAATAGCGGGCCTATTTGAGCGCCGAGCAACGCAGTCGGGACGGGATGCATCGGCCATCGAATGCCGCTGTATTTATGCTTGCGACCACTAAGATTCCGCCGGCGCTCGCCGCCGGCAAACACGCAGGGGAGGAATGATCGACATGACACCTGGCCGAACAGGGACGTTCACCCTCTTTCTGGTTCTATGGATCGCCGCGCAGGGCTGCGCCGTGCCGCAGAAAATGTGGCCGCAAAAAGATATGGCACCCGCCGTGCGCACCGGCACCGTCGATGCGCCTAACATCCTGGTGGCCTCACGCCACAGTGCGTTCAAAACCGCACTGGTCGACGAACTCGGCCAACAAATGGCGTCCAGGGGGTTAAGTTTGGAAATCTTGGGGATAGAGGCGCTGGAAACGGTTGAGATGGAACGGTACGACGCGGTGGTGATCATCAGCACCTGTCTGGCATGGGGATTGGATACGCGGGTGCGCGCCTTCGTCGATCGGCAACCCCGCCACGACAAGTTGATTCTGGTCACCACCTCAGCGGCCGGCGATTGGCTTCCTGATGGCGAAATGCAGGCTTACGATGCCATCTCCGCGGCGTCCGAAATCGCCGAGGTGGAAGCCGTGGCGCGCAACGTCATGTCGAGCCTCCTATCGGTCATTGGCGATGTGAGCCCTTGATGGTTGATGGATTCCTAAAAAAATAGTCGGACGGTGCCGTCAATCCTTGAGCTGATCGAACTTGCAGCTCAAGGTCAAGGCCTCCCCATCGAAGGTGGTCTTGACCTTGTAGGGCAGGGTTTTAAACAAACGGATCATGGGCTGGTTGTGAGCGGCCGTGTAGGCCACCAGACCGGAGATGCCGTTTTCACGGGCCGCATCGGCGATCTTTTTGATGAAAATTTTGCCCAACCCCTTGCCTTGAAACTCCCGGCTCACCGTAAATGCCACCTCCGCCATGTTGCTCTCCAGCAACAGCAGGTATTCAGCGACGGCCACGACCCGGTCGAAACCCGATTCGCCGACGACACCGATAAGCGTCATGTCCTTGATGTAGTCGATCTGGGACTTGTTCTCGACCTCCCAGCGTTCGAAACTCGTCTTTTCGTGGAAAAAGCGCAGGAAGATATCGTCCTTGTCCAGCCGGTAATAGTGCTCCTGGATACGGCGTTCATCCACCGGCTTGGCCGGACGGATGGTAATGGTCTCGCCGTCCACAACGATCTTCTCTTCCAGGCTGACCGGGTAGACCGCCTTGGCCGCTTCGCCCAGGGTCCGCTCGGGGCCGACCAGACCGGCCTCCTTGGCCGCTTGAAACAGCTCGTCGCGAAAGTCCGGATGGGCGATGCTGATCATGGCGATCACCCGCTCCTGCAGACTCTTGCCAAAAAGATTGACCACGCCATATTCGGTGGCCACATACTGGACATCGCCGCGGGTCACCACCACGGCCTCGTTTTGCATCATGGGGATGATGCGGCTCTTGTTCCCGTCCGGCGTCGTGGAGCGCAGCATGATGATCGATTTGCCGCCGGGGCTGCGGCGGGCGCCCCGCACAAAGTCCCCGATGCCGCTGACACCGGCGAACAGGGTCTGGGCCACGGCTTCAGACGACACCTGGCCGGTCAGGTCGATGGCGCTGGCCACGTTCATCGACACCATGCGGTTGTGACGGCTGATGATATAGGGATCGTTGACATAGTCCGAAGGATGAAACTCGATGGCCGGGTTGTCGTGCAAGAATTCATAGAGCTCCTTGGTGCCCAAAGCCGCCGAGGCCACCAATTTGCCGTCGTTGAATCCTTTCTTGCGATTGGTGATCACCCCGATGGCATACAGATGCATGATGTCGTTGGTCAAATATTGTGAGTGGAAGCCCAGGTCGTTCTTCTGGGCCAGGGCCTGGACCGTGGCCTGGGAGTTGGCATCCAGTCCGACCTGCAAGGTAGCGCCATCGTCGATCAATCGCGAAATGTGGCGACCGATCCAGGTGGCGATTTCCGACCGCGGCGCCGGTTCGATGGTCAGCAACTCCTCCTCCTGCTCGACGATGCAATCAACGTCGTTGACATGGACGAAACTGCGCCCCATGACGCGCGGCATCCGGGAGTTGACCTGGGCAATGACCCTGGTGGCCGACATGGCCGCGGCCTGGGTCACATCGACAGAAACACCGAGGCTCATCCAGCCGAAATCGTCCGGCGGAGACACCTGAATCAGGGCCACGTCTATGGGCAGCTTGCGGCTCCGAAATAACAGGGGTACGTCGGAAATGTTCATGGGGGTGACAAAACGCAGGTTACGGGCGAAATATTCCGAACGGGCCGCACCCAGATAGATCTGGCGGATACTGAAACTGGTTTCGTAGCTCTTGGTGGCGATTTCGGTCAGCGGCGCACTTTCGTTGGACATCATGCGCACGATTTCGAGACCGGTAAAGGTATGCGCCTGGTCGGCCAGGGCCCTGACCAGGGCCTGGGGTTCACCGCATGCCGAGCCGATAAACACCCGCTGGCCGGAATGGATTCTTTGGATCGCCTGATCGGCACTTTGCCGTTTTTCAAGATAATTGTCGGCCCAATAGAGCGATTTGGCCATGGCATCTCTCCTTCGCTGAACCACAACATTGAACGCCCGGTTCATACAGTCTGATGTTGGACCGGACAGATGACCGGAAGAACTAGACGATAACAGCGCCACCCCGCACGATCAGGTGGACGCCTTGCAGGATCCAGAATCCGGCGGATCGAGGATAAACCGACAATCGGCCACCGTGGCTCCCTTGCCTTCAGGATGCACCAACAGCGGGTTGATGTCCAACTCTTTAATTTCCGGGTTGTCGCACACCAGATCCGACAAAGAGACGATCAATTTTTCCAGGGCCGCCAAGTCAACCTTGGGGTTGCCCCGAAATCCGTTCAAAAGGGTAAATCCCTTGATGCCGCGCACCATGGAGCGGGCACTGTTGCGATTGATCGGCGCCAGACGAAAGGTGACATCCTTGAACACCTCGACCATCACCCCGCCCGACCCGAACATGAGCAGGTGGCCGAACCTATCGTAACGGTTGGCGCCGAGAATCACCTCCTGGCCTTTGGGGGCCATCTTCTGTACCAGCACGCCGTCGATGACGGCTTCGGCTCTATAGGCCTTGGCGCCATTGATGATGTCGTCGAAGGCCTTCTCCACGTCCGCGGCATCGGCCAGGTTGATCTTGACGCCGCCGGCATCCGATTTGTGCACGATCTGGTCGGAAACGATCTTGAGCACCACCGGGTACCCCATGGCGTCGGCCGCCTTGACCGCATCGGCCGCCGATTGGGCCAGGATTGTGGGCAGCACGTCAAAACCATACGCCTTCAGCAGGTGAACGCCGTCCAATTCACCCAGGTAGTGTTTGCCGGCCGCCAAACTCGCTTCGATCGTCTCCCGGGCCGCGGCTTTGTCATGATGGAATGCGTAAGGCGCGAGTTCCTGCCGATTGAGCCATTTGGCATAGCGGTAGATGGCCCCGAAGGCTTTGGCCGTGTGCTCGGGAAACGGATAGACCGGCACACCGCTCTCCTGAAGGTATTTGACCCCGGCGGAAACATCGATGATCCCCATGAAACAGCAGAGGATCGGCTTGTGGGAACGCTTGGCGATGCGCACGATGGCCTCGGCCGTGCCGATGGCGTTGGTCATGGATTGGGGGGTGAGGATCACCAGGGCGCCATCCACCCCTTCGTCCCGAATCACGGCGTTCAAGGCGCTTTCATAACGGTCCTGGGCCGCGTCGCCGATGATATCCACCGGGTTATGGACATTGGCGGTGGCCGGCAGATGGCTTTTGAGCACCTCCACCGTCTCTTCGTGGAATTTGGCCAGTTCCAGCCCGGACACCACGGTCATGTCGGTGGCCACGATGCCGGGACCGCCGGCGTTGGTGACGATGGCCACCCGATTGCCATTGGGGACTTTGCGCCGCATCTTGCCCAGGGCGTTTTCATTTTTGTAGGCGAAGGCGATGGCGAAATCGAAGAGTTCATCGATGCTCTCCACGCGGATGATGCCCGACTGTTTGAAGATAGCATCGTATACCGCCTCGGACCCGGCCAGGGAACCGGTATGCGAAGCCGCTGCCTGGGCACCGGCGCTGGTGCGCCCGGACTTGATCACCAGGATCGGCTTGGGACGGTTGCCGCCGGTAATCTCCTTGGCGATCTTGATAAACTCCCGGCCACACTGGAGCTCTTCCAGGTAGATCATGATCACTTCGGTGTCCGGATCGTTCTGGAAGTATTTGAGCAGATCCACCTCGTCCACGTCGGCCTTGTTGCCGATGGAGATGAACTTGGAAAAACCGAAATCCCGATCGGCCGCAAAATCGAGCACCGCGGTGCACAGGGCGCCGCTCTGTGAGATGAACGACACGTTGCCGGCCTTGGGCATCCGGGCGGAAAAACTGGCGTTCAGACGCACATTATCGAGGGGGTTGATCACCCCCAGGCAGTTGGGACCGACGATCCGTACGCCGTGTTCCCGGCACATCTCGACGATCCGCCGTTCGATCTCCAACCCTTCGCCGCCCACCTCCTTGAATCCGGCCGAAACGATCACGACGCCCTTGACCCCCTTGTCGATGGCTTCCTGGATGGCGCCGATGGCGAGCTTGGGCGGCAGTATGATCATCGCCAGGTCGAGGGGATAGGGTATCTCGCTGATGCGCGGATAGGCCCGCACGCAGGCGATGGATTCCGCGCTGGGATTGACCGGGTAGAGCACGCCCCGATATCCTCCCTTTAGAATATTCACGAAAATATCATGTCCCACCTTGCCCGGTGTCGTCGAAGCACCCACGACGGCTACGGATTGGGGGGTAAATATGGCATCCAGGTCGATCATGTTTGTCGCTCTCCAATTTACGAGTTTAATGGAAAAGTATGAAAGTCGGAAAGTGGTAAGTATGAAAGCTGTGGCACTCTGTCATTTGATGTGACCGTCGAGAGCGTCTGAGTTTGTTTCAGTGGCCAGCAGTAAACATTAAAAAACAATATAGCTAAACTTTCCAACCTTGATAAAACTTTATAAAATCGCAGAGGCGTCATGTCGGCGAACGCCGGCATCCAGACCATAGCAAAAATACTGGATCCCGGCTTCCGCCGGGATGACGGGAAAACCTGATTCCGGATTTTTTCGACTTCATCAACTTTCATACCTTCATGCTTTCGTACTTTCTGGCTCTTTTACTTGTCTCGACCGTTCTAAAGAAAAAGGTCGATTCAAAAAATAAGTTACAATAACCCACTAAAAAAATCGTTGCCTTTGTCGTCCACGAGAATGAAGGCCGGAAAGTCCTTGACCGTGATCTTGTAGATCGCCTCCATCCCCAGCTCGGGAAATTCGATCAGCTCCATATGGGTGATGCACTCTTTGCCCAAACGCGCCGCCGGCCCCCCGATGGACCCCAGGTAAAAGCCGCCGAACTTCTTGCAGGCATCGGTCACCACCTGGGAACGGTTGCCTTTGGCGAGCATCACCATGGAAGCGCCCTGCTCCTGGAAAATGGGCACATAGGGATCCATGCGACCGGCGGTGGTGGGGCCGAACGAGCCGGAGGCATAACCCGCCGGTGTCTTGGCCGGGCCGGCATAGTAGATGATATGATCCCTGAAATACTGGGGCAGGCCCCGGCCGCTGTCCAGGCGCTCCTTGAGCTTGGCATGGGCGATGTCGCGGGCCACGATCAGGGAACCGCTCAACAGCAGACGCGTGGCCACTGGATACTGGCTTAAAATGGCGCGAATCTGCGCCATGGGTTGATTCAAATCGAGATGCACGGCCTCCCCGCTCTCCTGGCCGGGTTCGGGCAAATATTTGGACGGGTCGGTTTCCAGCTGCTCCAGGAAGATGCCCTCGGCCGTGATCTTTGCCTTAATATTGCGGTCTGCACTGCAGCTCACCCCGATGCCAATGGGACAGGAGGCCCCGTGGCGCGGGAGACGGACCACCCGCACGTCCAGGCAAAAATATTTGCCGCCGAACTGGGCACCGATGCCCAGTTGCCGGGACCGTTCGAGCAGTTGCGCCTCGGTCTCCAGATCGCGGAAGGCGTGGCCGCCCTCGCTGCCCCGGGTCGGCAAATGGTCCAGGTATTTGGCCGAGGCGAGCTTGACGGTCTTCAGATTCATCTCGGCCGACGTGCCCCCGACCACCACGGCCAGGTGGTAGGGCGGGCAGGCGGCCGTGCCCAGACTTTTCATCTTGGCCACCAGGTAGTTGATCAAATTCTCAGGCGTCAACACCGCCTTGGTCTCCTGGTACAGATAGGTCTTGTTGGCCGATCCGCCCCCCTTGGCCAACATCAAAAATGAATAGGCGTCTCCATCCACCGCATACAGCTCGATCTGAGCCGGCATATTGCAGCCGGTATTCTTCTCCGCATACATGGTCAGCGGCGCATTTTGGGAGTAGCGCAGGTTGTTACGGGTATAGGCATGGTACACCCCCTCGGCGAGCGCTGCTTCGTCTCCGCCGCCGGTCCACACCCCCTGGCCCTTTTTGCCCATAATGATGGCCGTACCCGTGTCCTGGCACATGGGGAACTCCCCCTCCGAGCTGATCACCGCATTCTTCAGCATCTCCAGCGCCACGAAGCGGTCGTTGTCTGAACTCTCGGGATCTTTCATTATTTCGGCCAGTTGCTGCAAGTGGCCGGGACGATAGAAATGGGACACGTCCCTGAACGCCTGCTCGGCCAGCAGGGTCAATCCCTGGTCGGCCACCTTGAGAATGGCCTTACCTTCGAAGGTGCCTTGGGACACATGGTCGCCGGTCAGACGGCGATAAGGCGTGTCATCCTCTCCCATGGGGAACATGGCCTGATAAACGAAGGGGGTCATCATTTCATCTCCTTGTTCTGATTGGACAGCCTGGAACAACACATTGTGAGGTCGCCGGCCGATAATGAAAAGAAAAACCATTTAGTGACATTAACCGCGGGAAGTCAAGCCAATTGGTGACCGGCAAAACCGATGCGCTCAAGGGCAGTCCGAACGGCAGCTTTGCACGCGGTAAGCCTTGTCCCCGACGGTGATTTGGATGGCGCCGCAATGGTCGGTGCGCCATAGCCGGCAGCCGGCCTGGCGATACCGTTCGATCACTTGCGGGTGGGGAAAGTGAAAGGGATTGTGCCAGCCCGCAGAGGCGATGGCCTCGCGTGGCCCCACGGCCCGGAGAAAATCCTCGGAACTGGAGTTGCGGCTGCCATGGTGGGGCACCAGAAGGATGGTGCTGCCGAGTCTTTCGGCGCCATGCCGGGCCACCAGATCGGCCTCGGCCGCCTTTTCGATGTCGCCGGGAAACAAAAAAGAAATGCCGCCCCAGGCGATCCTCACCACCAGGGAATGGTTGTTCGAACCGCCGCTTCGGACGCCTGCCGAACGAGCGGCGAAATCCGCGGGCGGCCCAAGAATATCGAAACGTACCCCGGCGCGCACGCTCGATCTGGGCAGCCGTTCGAAGGCCGTGTGCGCCAACCGCCTCCGGGCGATGATCTCCTGCCACTGGCGATAGCCTTCGGTCGGTGCCGCCTCATGGTTGCTCCAGATCTCTTTGACATCGAAATGGCGCAGAATATAGAGCAATCCGTTGAGGTGATCGCTGTCCGGATGGCTCAAAACGATCAGATCCACTCGTTTGATCTTGTGATACCAGAGCAACGGTGCCACAATGCTGCGCCCCACGTCGAAGACAGATGAGTCACTGAAACCGCCGCCGTCCACCAGCACCGTGTACCCTCCCGGCAACTGGAGCAAGTTGGCGCTGCCTTGCCCCACATCCAGGGCCGTGACCACCATTCGCTCCGGATCGTAGCGGCGGTGATGCCAGTAAACCCCGTCGGCCACCGTTGCCATGAGGACCACGACCATCGCAACCCACCGAAAATGTACTCTTTTCCAAAAAAACAGCAGCGCAACAAACAGGTAAAAGAGCACGATCTCCACGACCGTGGGGGTAACCGAAACCCAGGCCACCCCCTCGAATCGGGAGATGTTCTCGACGAACCAGAGAATGGCCCGCACCCCCCAGGCGGCGATCTGCCAGGAAAACACCGCTGCAGTTGGACTCAGGGGTGCACACAAGACGCCCGCCAATGCCGCCGGCACCACCACCGTGCCCACCAGCGGAACGACGACCAGGTTGGACACGGGCCCCACCCACGACACCAGGTTGAAATAGCGCATGACCAATGGCAGGGTGCCGATGGTCGCCAGCATGGAAACCCATGCCAGACCGGCACTTCGCGCACCCCATCGCCGCCAAACAGGTTGATCCGTCCCGTGGGTCAGAAACGGCAAGGCCTTGACACCGAGTAAAATGGCCCAGACCGCAGCAAAAGAGAGTTGAAACGAAATGCTGAAAAGGGCCGGTGGGAAGGCGACGAGAATGACCAACGCCGCCACGGCGAACACATTGGGCCAGTTGTAAGGCCTTCCCACCCAGAAACCGCCCAGAAAAAAGGCCGTCATGATCACCGCCCGCTGGGTCGATGGCGAGAAGCCGGACAACAGGCCGTAAAACACGACCGGCAGCAGGCTCAAGGCGGCGGCTCCCCTGATGACACATCCGTTGCGCACCACAACGGGAATTCTCACCAGAAGCGCACGCAGGACATATAACGCCGAAGCAGCCACCATACCGATGTGCAATCCCGAGATGGCCAGGACGTGGCTCACCCCGGTACGGTTGAATGCGGTTCGAAGGTCGTCTGTGATTCCCTTCCGATCCCCCAGCGTCAGCGCCTGAATCACCGCCGCCACCGTCTCGGGATGACCCTGCAGCGCCGCCGCCATTGCTTCCCCTATCCCGGCCCGGAACCGATCGATCCGCGCGGCCCAGCGCTTTGGATCGGAAGCGATTCTCTGGAGACTCTCCCCCTGGGCATAGAGCCGGCAGTGAATGCCGCGCAAGGCCATGTAGCGCTTGTAGTCGAATCCACCGGGATTGCAGAAGTTGTGGATGTCTCGCAGATGGCCGCTGAGCGCCACCATGTCGCCGCGCCACAGTTCCGGAAACGGCGCCCGGACCGTGACCTGGATACGGCCCTTGCCCCTCAACGTCCGCTCTCCCTGCCGCAACTCCCGGGCCGCCAATACGAAACGGAGCCGGTCCCCACTGACCTGGGGTGGGTCGACGATGCGGCCGATCACGCGCCACTTGCCCTGATCCACGCGATGTCGCACGTGGCCGGCCGGAAGTTCCCGCCCCAGCCAGGGCTGGATGGAGAGATACCCCGCAACGGCGCAAAACAGCAGCGGCACCAACACCTGGGGCCGCCGCCAGACACACCACGCGATCGCCGCCGCCAGACCGATGAGTGCAGACACTGCCCACCACAGCCATCCCGGGGCAACGATGCCCGCGAGGATGCCGACGATCACCGCTGCCGTTATGGGCATTAACGGACGCAAAAAAGGGATGTGCCCGTGATCGTGGGGAGGGCACGAAACCGACGCCTTCACTATTTGCTGCTCACTTTACACTTTTCCTCGTTCAACAGGGCGGATGGCTTCAAGGATTGAAGCGACGCCAATCGATGGGAAACGATTTTTGAAGGTAGCGGCGGGATCATAAAGAAAACATAGGGGCCTGTCAACGCCGCTACCCCAGCCACACCATCCATCTTGACCTGTCAGGGCTTTTCTGGCAGCATCCGGCTCGAATTGAAATTAAATAGTGCCCGTACACAAATAGGCAAATTGGGTCGAGATCAAGGCGCGCGGGAAATTTAACCGCAGGCATATGGTCGATATCCCGAGGATTAAATTTTTCGCGCAACACCGATATCGGGCCAATTGGACATTTGTGGATGGGCACTAAATCAAACCCGGGAACAAGCCGACACACAATGAAAGTGATCCAAATCAAACTCAGCCGTATGGAGACCTTTTGCTATCTGGTTGGAGATGAAACCAGTGGCAACGCCGCACTCATCGATCCCGCCTTCGACGTGCCTAAACTCCTGGAAAAGTCCCGCACGGCAGGATATCGCATCACCCAGGTCATCAACACCCATCACCACGCGGACCATTCGGCCGGCAACGCAGAGGTGATCCGGGCCACCGGAGCGCAATTGAGCATCCACGAGCAGGACGCGGCGGCCCTGACCAAAATCGCCGGCAAAGCCTTTGCGCGGATGCTGGGCGGCAAAGGATCACCGCCGGCCAATCGACGTCTCAGGGATGGGGACGATATCGTCGTCGGCATGACCCGCTTAAGGGTGCTGCACACCCCCGGCCACACGCCGGGGAGCATCTGCCTCTATGCTCCCGGCCACCTCTTTACCGGCGACACCCTTTTTGTGGGCGGCGTGGGCCGTACCGACCTGCCCGGCGGCGACTCAAGGCAACTCCTCACCTCCATTCGCAGCAGGATCTACACGCTGCCGGAAAGCACCATCGTCTGGCCGGGTCACGATTATGGAGATCGTCCCTCGTCCACCGTCTACCTGGAGAAACACCACAACCCGTTTACCCAGTGATCCAGTCGGCAAGCGCACCAACCGGCCACCAACCAAGATAACTCGCCTTCTGACGATTTAACTGTTGAAGATGCATCGCGGGAACAGTATGGTGAAACCCGATTTCATGACTGGCGCCGGTAGGGGGTGGGCGCTGAATTCAGGCTGGATGGCAATCACAGGTTTCAAATTCACTCCCCTCTTGGATCGTCAGCACGCAACAGGTGAACCCGCATGCCCCTCTTTCACTCCTTTCACATCCCCGTCATGGGGACCGGATTCAGTATCGATACCCCCCTGCGGGTGGCCCGCTACGGTATCTCCTCGGTGATTTCCCTGGTGGACGATGTCCTGATCGAACAGGTTCGCAAATTTCACTGCCAGAAAAACGGTCAAACCTATACGCCCATCGAGAACGGACCAGATGCCCGCGCCAAACGCATTACCGCTTATCTGAATTACATCGATCGAACAGTGAAACAGCAGGTCGCATCGCTCCAGAACGAACCGTTTGGGCAAGGCGGCACCATCGATCGCTATTTCGAATGGTTGCCCCCATGCCGGTTAAAAACAGAATTCGAACAGATGCGGGGGACGTTGGATCCCTCGAAAAAATGCGCATTGCAGGAACGACTCCGCAGACAGATCGTCGCCGGGAGCGCCGACGTCAACATCATGACCAAGCTGGATGCCGATCAATATGCAAACGGCGAGAAACTGCCTTCCAAATATGCCCTCGCCATGTCGGCCCTGCGCGGATTTGCCCAGAGCGATCTGGGTTCGGCCATCGTCTTTTCGGCCGGCATCAACCAGCGTCTGTACAGCTATACCGCCCAATTCGATGACTTTTTCCCGGACCGACAGGGCCGTTTCAAAAAGAAAATTATTCTGAAGGTGAGCGATTACCGCTCCGCGTTGATCCAAGGCAAATTCCTGGCCAAACGGGGTCTGTGGGTATCGGAATTCCGAATCGAATCGGGCCTGAACTGCGGCGGTCATGCATTCGGCGCCGACTGCAGCCTGATGGGCCCGGTTCTCGAGGAGTTCAAGCAGAACCGGGAATCGTTGCAATCGAGTCTGCAAGAGATCTACATCCACGCGCTGGCTGAGATGGGCCGGCCGGCTGCACCCGTGCCGTCGCGAATCCGCATAACAGCACAGGGCGGCATCGGCACCGCCGGTGAAGACCATTTTTTATTGCGCTACTACCAACTCGATGGGACCGGCTGGGGTACCCCGTTCATGCTGGTACCGGAAGTGACTAACGTGGATCGTGCCAGTCTCGACAAGCTTTGCCATGCGAAAAGGGATGACGTCTACCTGAGCAACAGCTCTCCGCTGGGGGTGCGGTTCTGGAATCTGCGCACGTCGGCCAGCGAGGAGATGCGCCGCAAACGCATCGAAAGAGACAAGCCCGGCAGTCCCTGCCCCAAGGGGTTGTGCCTGCTCAATAAGGAATTTGGGGATAAACCCTTGTGCGTGGCTTCCCGAGCGTATACCAAAAAGCGGCTCGATCAGCTTTCGAAGCAAGAGTTGACCGACACCCAGGCCAAGATCCAGCGGGAGCGAGTCCTCGAAAAGTCGTGCCTCTGTCATGACCTGGCCGGTGCCGTCAGCCTCAAACACCAGACCGATCCGACGGCCACCCCCGCGATCTGCTGCGGACCGAACATCCGGAACTTCAACCGCACCTTTTCACTGGAGGAGATGATCGATCATATTTACGGGCGGCTTTCGATCATCTTCAACCACGAGCGACCCCACATGTTCATCGAAGAGATGCGTCTGAATCTGGATTACCTGAAGGAAGAGATCGCCCTGTTCACCCAGCGGGTTTCCAATCGCCAACACGGCTTCTTCGAAACCTTCAAAAAGAAACTTCTCA
Organism: Desulfatitalea tepidiphila; assembly: GCF_001293685.1. NCBI lineage: Bacteria > Pseudomonadati > Thermodesulfobacteriota > Desulfobacteria > Desulfobacterales > Desulfosarcinaceae > Desulfatitalea > Desulfatitalea tepidiphila. Next base: position 130,045 of record NZ_BCAG01000004.1, read on the forward strand.
ACGGGATTGACTACTACCGGACGTTGACCCAGCAGTTTATCGAAGAACAGCGGGAACGTTTTCTCGACGACCTGAAAAACCTGCAGGATGAAATCGAGTGCGTCTGCCTGCCCGAGGCCCGCTGAAACACTTCGGAAGTGTTGCCTTTTTCAGGTCTGTTGAGTGGTGGGTGGTTTATCCCAGCGCATGAACGAAGAGCTGTGTGTCACGCCGTTCGAAACCCATCTTCCGATACAACGCATGGGCCGCAAGCCGGCTGGGATTGGATGTCAAATCCAAGGCCCGGGCACAGTTGGAGCGGGCCGTTTCAAGGCCGTGGGCGACGAGCTGCCGCCCCAGCCCTTTGCCCCTCTCGGCCCTATCCACGACCATATCCTCGAGCCTCGCGCGCAGGCCCGTGGGGAGTTGGTAAAAGACCAGCGTCATGGTCGCGACATATCTCCCCTCGTCCATGGCCATGAAAAGGCGGGTGCACGGGGATGCGGTGATGCGGCGCAACTGCCCTTCCGTGATCGGCTTGGCGGCATCCGACAGCTGGGGCAGCAAACGGTTCAGGGCGTCCAACACCTGCCCGGAAAACGCCTTGATCTCTATGATCTCCACCGATGCCCTCCCTACTCCACCGCGACAGTGGTCACGTTGCGAAAACCGCGCGGCAGTCTCTTTCCGCGTTTGCCGCGGGCACCGATAAAGTCCTGAAGATTGCCGCCGCTCAAAGCGAAGAAGCGCTTGCCGGCATGGATGACCAGTTTGTTCTCGCTGCCCAGAAGCGTGCAGCATAGCAGCCGGTCGGTCCCTTCCTTGATCTCCTTGGGCGCGATGTGGATCATCTTGTTGCCCTTCCCCCGGGGCAGCTCGGGCAGTTCGCTCATGGGGAAAATCAGCAGGCGCCCCTGCAGGGTGACCGCCGCGATGAAGCGCTCGGCCCCGTCGTCCGGCTCAGCCCCATCGTCTCGGATGATCAGGGGCGGCAGGGGAAACGCGCCGGCCGGCAGACTGAGAAAGGCCTTGCCCTTGAGATTGCGCGTGTACATGTTTTCCAGAACTGTGACGAAGCCGTACCCGGCGTCGCTGAACGCCAGGATTCGCTGTTCGGGTTCTCCCATGAGCACGGCCATGAAGTGCGAGTTGGGCGGGTTCTTGAAAAGCCCGGTCAATGGAATGCCGTAACTCCGCGCCGATGGAAAACCAGAAACTTCACTGGCGTAGCTTCGGCCGGTGGAGTCGAGAAAGACCGCCTGTTGATTGCTGCGGCCCTGGGCTGCGGCCAGGAAATCGTCTCCGGCCTTGTAGATCAACTCCTCGGCGGCCACGTCATGCGCCTTGGCCATGCGCACCCAGCCCTGCCGCGACAAGATCACCGTCACCGGCTCCACCGGCGCCAGCTGCACCTGGGAAATCGCCCTGGCCTCCCGGCGCTGGGTGATGGCGGTGCGGCGCGGATCGCCATATTGCCGGGCATCGGCCAGCAACTCCTTTTTGATCAAGTTCTTCAGACGGGTGTTGGAACTCAAAAGCCCCTGGATCTGCTTCTCTTCGGCCAGCAGTTCGGCCTGCTCGGCCTTGATCTTCTGTTCTTCCAGCTTGGCCAGTTGCCTCAATCTCAATTGCAGGATGGCTTCGGCCTGACGCTCGCTGAGGTTGAACCGTGCGATCAGGGCCGGCTTGGGTTCGTCACTGGTCCGGATGATGCGGATCACTTCGTCGAGATTCAAATAGGCGATGAGCAAGCCGGCGAGCACATGCAACCGGTCCTGGACCCGTTCGAGGCGGTGGGCGAGTCTCCGGCGAACCGTCTCCTGGCGGTAGGCAATCCATTCGGTGAGGATCTCCAGCAACCCTTTGACCGCGGGCCGCCGGTCCAATCCGATGAGGTTCAGGTTCACCTTGTAAGTGCGTTCCAGGTCGGTCACGGCAAACAGGTGGAGCATCAATTCGTCCTGGTCCACCCGGTTGGAGCGCGGCGTGATCACCAGGCGAACCGGATCGTCGCCGTCCGATTCGTCACGAATATCCGCCACCAGGGGGAGCTTCTTGGCGTTCATCAAGCCCGCGATCTGCTCGATGATTTTGGTGGGCGAAGCCTGGTAGGGCAATGCGTTGACGACGATGTCGCCGTTTTCGCTCTGCCAGGTGGCGCGCATGCGCATGGATCCCCGGCCGGTGCGGTAGGCGTTGAGGATGTCGGACCGCGGGCTGATGATCTCCGCGCCGGTGGGATAGTCGGGCCCTTGAATATGTTCGCAAATATCTTCCAGAGAAGCATTCGGCCGGTCGAGCAGGGTCACGCAGGCCCGAACCACCTCGTTCAGATTGTGGCACGGGATGTCGGTGGCCATGCCCACGGCGATGCCGCTGGATCCGTTGAGAAGCACATTGGGCAGCCGGGCGGGCAGGGTCATCGGTTCGCTGAGCGTGCCGTCGAAATTGGGCCCCCATTGCACCGTGCCCATCTCGACCTCGGAGAGCAGGGTGTCGGCGTAGCCCGACAGCCGCGCCTCGGTGTAGCGCATGGCAGCAAAAGATTTGGGATCGTCGACCGAGCCCCAGTTCCCCTGCCCTTCGACCAGGGGATAGCGATAGGAGAATGGCTGGGCCATGAGCACCATGGCTTCGTAACAGGCCGTGTCCCCGTGGGGATGGAACTTGCCCAGCACGTCGCCCACCGTGCGCGCCGACTTCTTGAATTTAGCGCTCGCCTTGAGGCCCAGTTCGGACATGGCGTAAAGAATGCGCCTGTGGACCGGCTTGAGTCCGTCGCCGATGAACGGCAGGGCGCGGTCCATGATCACGTACATGGCATAGTTCAGGTAAGCATTTTCGGCAAACAGGTGAATCGGCGTGGATTCGACATGTGCCTCTTTCGCCGGCGTTCCCATACAGGCAATCTCCCCTATCTTTTACTTCCGGACAGCGTCCCTAAAACGTCTCCGCGCTGCTCCCCCTGCGTTCCAGCCACGCCTTGCGCTGGTCGGCCGCCTTCTTGGTCAGCAGCATGTCCATCAACGAATCGATCTGCCCGGGGTCGTCTTCCCGAAATTCCAGACGCATCAGGCGGCGGGTATCCGGTGCCATGGTGGTCTCCTTGAGCTGCACCGGATTCATCTCGCCGAGGCCCTTGAAACGCTGGATGTTGGCCTTGGCATTGAGTTTAGGGGCGTGCTTGAGAATGTCCTCTTTCTCCTGATCGTCCAGGGCGTAGAACACCTCTTTGCCGATATCGATGCGGTAGAGCGGCGGCAGGGCCACGTAGATATGGCCGTGGTCCACCAGGGCCCGGAAATGCTTGAGGAACAGCGCGCACAACAAGGTGGCGATGTGCAAGCCGTCCGAGTCGGCATCGGCCAGGATGCAGATCTTGTGATAACGCAGGCCGCTGAGGTCGCTGTTGCCCGGGTCCACGCCCACCGCCACGGCGATGTCGTGGATCTCGGCCGAAGAAAGCACCGAATCCGAGCTGTCTTCCCAGGTGTTTTTGATTTTACCACGCAACGGCATCACGGCCTGGAATTGCCGATCGCGCGCCTGTTTGGCCGATCCGCCGGCCGAATCGCCCTCGACAAGAAAGAGCTCGCCTTCGGTCGGGTCTTCGCTCACGCAGTCGGTCAGCTTGCCGGGCAAGGTCGGACCGGCGCCGACCTTCTTGCGCGCCACGGCCTTGCTCGCCTTGAGCCGTTTACGCGCGCTTTCGATGGCCAGCTCCGACAGCTGTTCGCCGATCTCCACGTGCTGGTTGAGATAAATGCTGAAGGCGTCTTTGACCACCCCGGAAACAAAGGTGGTGCACTGCCGCGAACCGAGCCGCTCCTTGGTTTGGCCCGAAAATAGCGGATCGGACATCTTCAAAGACAGCACATAGGCGCAGTTGTCCCAGATGTCTTCCGGACCCAGCTTCACCCCACGGGGCAGCAGTTTGTGGATGTCGCAAAACTCCCTCAAGGCCGCCAGCAGCCCGGCTCTGAAGCCGTTGACGTGGGTGCCGCCTTGCACGGTGGGAATCAAATTGCAGTAGCTTTCGGCCACGACCTGCCCCGGCGCTTCGAGCCAGGCCACGGCCCAGGCCAACTGCTCCTCACGGCCTTCGAACGTGCCGGTGAACGGCGGGTCCGGTATGGTCGTCTGCCCCTCGAGGCACTGACGCAAATACTCTTCCAGGCCGGTCTCGTAGTGCCAGGTCTCCAGTTCGCCCGTCTTGCGATCCTCGAAGCTCACGAAAAGCCCGGGACAAAGCACGGCCTTGGCCCTGAGCATGTGCTTCAAACGGGAAACCGAAAAGCGATCGTTATCGAAGTATTTTGGATCGGGCCAGAAGCGCACCGTGGTACCCGTACGGCTCCGCGCCGTCTTGCCCACCACGGTCAGACGCTCGACCACCTCGCCGCCTTCGAACGCCATGGCATGCTGCTGGCCGTCGCGCATCACCTCGACCTCCAGGCGCCTGGAGAGCGCATTGACCACCGACACCCCCACACCGTGCAAGCCACCCGAGAAGCGGTAATCCTTGCTGGTGAATTTGGCGCCGGCATGCAGCCGGGTCATGATCACCTCGACGCCCGACACTCCTTCGGTGGGATGGGTGTCCACGGGCATGCCGCGGCCGTTGTCGCCCACCTGCAGGGAACCATCTTCGTGCAGCACGACCTCGATGCGGTCGGCAAAACCGGCGATGGCCTCGTCGGAGGCATTGTCGACCACCTCCTGGGCCAGATGGTTGGGTCGCTGGGTGTCGGTGTACATACCCGGCCGTCGTCTTACCGGGTCCAGGCCTTCCAACACTTCCACCGACGCCGCCGTGTAGCTGCCGTCGCTCTTGTTCCTGCCGTTGAATATACTACCGTTCTTCATTGCTTTGTTTTCTACCGTTCAATTCCTTAGATCTTCACTTCAAAACTTCTGAGGCGGGCACGATTGTCCTGATCCTTCACTTTAAACTTTACACTTTTCACTTTAAACTTCTTTCTACTTCAACCCGATCTCCCAATTCCAGTTTCCCGGCCGCTTTTTAATGGTAACCCCCTTGGGCACCGGTTCTTCCAGATGCACGAAGAGTCGATAGCCCGCCTTGGTCAGCGTGTTCTGCTCGGCCCTGAGGTTGAGCGGCCAATTGGGATAGATCCAGTAGAGACTGCCATGACGTTCGGCCCAACCCTGCTCGCCGTGGGGGCTGACGAAAGGCTGACCGAGTTTGAGTTCGCCGGCCAGCACCCGGGAAACGCAAAACGGCCATTGACCGGAGACGACCACCCCCAGGGGCAGGACGCTCTTCTCGGCCAGCTGCAACATGTCATCCCGGCCCAGTTCCGGACTGACGATCACGCCCTGGCCGCCCAGCAGCTTGAAAGCACGCACGGCCACCGGGTTGGCGATGTTGCAAAAGGGCCCGGCCCAGAGGCTGAGCCGTTCGGGCCGGCTGAAAAGCGATATCTGCCAGGGTGCATTGAGCACGAATCGGCGGGCACCCTTGCCCAGCAACTGGGCCAGCCGTTGCTGCCATTGGGTCTCTTCCTCGGGCCAGATGACCGGAGGCAACCACCACCAGGCATGGGCCGCCTGGGTGGCCGGGACCCGATCCAGGGTTTGGTCCGACATCCACAATGCCAGGCTGGTCTGGCGGATGCGCTGTCCCGGATAGCGCAATACATGCATCAGGCGGGTGTGGGGTTGCCGGGGGCTGGCCGGCGGCAAGCGCAGATGGAAGGTTTCCCGCTCTTCGGAGGGCACCCGCACCGGATCGATCAACTTTTCCATCTTCTTGATCGCTTCGGCCAGAAAAGACTCCCGGCGGTCGATTAAAAAAACGGAGGCTGCCTTGGAAGGCGCCCTACCTCGCGCAGCCTTCAAATAAAATTTGCCTCCCTTGGGTACGCTCCTGGACAGATCGAAGGTCTGGTGACCCGGATCGTCCTCGTATCCCACGCGCAGCTTGTCCCCTTCGAGCAGATCGATGCGCGGCGAGATGTAGGGCTTGTCCTGTCCGCCGTGCACCGTACCGACCAGCATCCCGGAGCCTGAGTCGGTTCGGATGTCGATGGGGTTCTGAGGCCGCTGGGGCAAAAAGTTGTAATGCGTGCCGCGGCGACCCAGGGCCTGTTCGAGCAGTTCCAAGGCCGTCTTTTTAGCCTGGGCATCATGGCCTTCGTCGCGCAACATCTTGTAGGCCGTCACTGTATAATAGACGTAATGGGGCCCCTTTTTGCGCCCCTCGATCTTCCAGGCGCGCAGCTGGGGGATCTCGGCCAGCACCTTCACCAGTACGTCGAGGCTGAAATCCTGGCATGCGAAAAACCGCTGGCTGGAACGGTTCTGGGTGTAGATGCGCCGGCAGGGCTGCACGCAGCGGCCCCGCAGGCCGCTCTTGCCACCCAAAAAACTGCTCCAGTAACATCGGCCGGAGACCCCGTAACACAAGGCGCCGTGCACGAAGATCTCCAGGCCCAAATCCGGCGGGCAAGCGGCAGCCATCTGCTTGACCTCCTCGATATTGAGCTCCCGGGGCAACACGACCCGCTGAATCCCCATGGTCTTGGCCATGCGCGCCAGCATTGCCGGCATCGTCACATTGGCCAGGGTGGAAAGATGGATCTCGCCATCGTAGCCCACGTGGCGAGCCAGGGCGGGCAGCGCCAGGTCCTGGACGATCAAGGCATCGGGCCGGGCATACCGGTTGACCCAATCGAGCTGCCGCCCCAGGGGCAGCAATTCGTCTGGCTTGATCAAGGTGTTGACGGTCAGATAGACCTTTACACTTTGCCGGTGGGCCAGATCCACCAGTCCTGCAAATTCGGCCGGTTGGAAGTTTTTCGCCGCCATGCGGGCGGAAAACGATTTAAGGCCGCAATAAACCGCGTCGGCCCCGGCTGCCAGGGCGGCCAGAAAACTGTCCCGGTTGCCGGCCGGCGCCAATATCTCGGGCTTTGGGCCTTTAAAACTGCCGGGTTTGCGTCTTACGATCTGATTCATGTCATCCTTTCGCGCCATGGAGGTCCCGGCGCCGATAGTCGGCTTGGCTCATATCAGGAAAGCGCCTGGAACACCAGATATAGTAGCCCATAAAAAATCCATTCACAACATTGGCGCTCGATGCGTTTGCTCGCCCCGAACCGATTTGCGCGGTTTGCGCCCTTGCTGATCGCTCAATGTTTGTTATATTGGTGATTGCGCATAAAAAAGACATCAGCCTTCTGAAGGTTTTCAATATACGGGAGACGAAAGGAACGAGAATGAAGATTGCAGTCAGTGGAAAAGGCGGCGTGGGCAAAACCACGTTCTCAGCCTTGTTGATCCGGATGCTCAGCGACGCGGGTAAAAAAGTTCTGGCCATCGATGCCGACCCGGATGCCAATCTGGCGGCCGCCATCGGCATCGAAAATTCCGATCGCATCACGCCCATCGCGGAAATGAAAGATATGATTTTCGAACGCACGGGCGCCAAGGCAGGCACCATCGGCGGTTTTTTCAAGCTGAATCCCAAGGTGGACGACCTGCCCGACACCCTCTCGGTGAAAAAAGACAATATCAAACTGATGCGCCTGGGCAGCGTCAAAAAGGGCGGCGGTGGCTGCCTCTGCCCGGAAAGCACCCTGCTCAAAAGCCTGGTCATGCATATCGTGCTGCTTCGGGACGAGGTGGTGGTCATGGATATGGAAGCGGGCATCGAACATCTGGGCCGGGCCACGGCCAGTGCAGTGGACAAACTGATCGTGGTGGTCGAGCCGGGCCGCCGCAGCATCGACACGGCCGCCCACATCAGGCGCCTGGCCGAGGAGATTCATCTGACCCGCATCGCCGTGGTGGGCAACAAAATCCGTTCTCCCCAGGACGAGGCCTTTATCCGCGAACACCTGGCCGATTTCGACATCCTGGGATTCCTGCCCTACGGCAACGAATTGATCGAAGCCGACCTGAAAGGCCAATCCCCCTATGACGTGGCCTCAGAGGCCAAACGGCGTATCCAGGAGATGGTGGAAAAATTATAGACCAAAAATCGCCGCACAACCCTCTGCTGCACCGGAATCGAAGGCTTCGTCGATTATCACCGCCGGAATGCTATAGCGTCGAGCGCTCCGGCCGACATGCAGGACATCCCTTCCGGTGCGTCGCTTCTTGAGGAGCCATTGATGGGCAGCAGCCATCGCCGGATCCCGGCCCATGCGCAAAGACATCCCCACCGAACCCCACGCCATAGAAAGGAGGCGGTGCCCCTGCGTCCGGGGATCGACCCCCGGCTGAAAAAAATCTTCGGACGTATCGGCATTCCCGAGCCCACACCCTTTGTCCCCGACCCGTTTCAGCTCGAGTCGCTGGACGCCGTCCGAGAGGCCGACTGCCTGGTGACCGCCCCCACCGGCGCCGGCAAGACCTGGATTGCCGAGCAAGCCATCGAACGAATCTTCAAGAAGAGCGGTCGTGCCTGGTACGCATCGCCTCTCAAGGCGTTGACCAACTCCAAGATGATCGAGTTTGGCGCCCGTTTCGGGGTGACCAACGTTGGTATCCTCACCGGCGACCGCAAGGAAAATCCGGATGCACCGATCATCGTGGGCACAACCGAAATTCTGCGTAATCAACTCTACGATGCCATGCACCGCGGCCAGACGCTGGACACCGATTTCGTGGTGCTGGACGAAGCCCACTATCTTGGCGACGAGGATCGGGGCGTGGTCTGGGAAGAGACCATCATCTATCTGCCTCAGCGCATCCCGCTGTTGCTGCTCTCGGCAACGGTTGGCAATGCCGACCAGATCGCCCGGTGGATGACGGCCATCCGCCGGCGCCCTTGCCGGGTGGTGGAGGAGACCCATCGGCCCGTGCCTCTCTACCCCATCATGCAGCACCCCAGCGGCATGCTGATGCCCCTTTTCGTCTCCAGCGGAACCAGTAAAAAGCCCCACCTTTATAAAAAAGTGGTCGACCTGCTCAACGACCGCCGAGCCCCCTCCCTGGCGCCTCCCGGTCAACTGCCGCCCTTCGGCGCCATGCTGGCCATCCTGCGCAAGTATCACCTGCTGCCGGCGATCTTTTTTCTCAAATCGCGCGCCGATTGCGACCGCGCCCTGCAGCTCTGCCTGGAGAACCGGGTCCGAAACCCGGAGCAGGCCGCGCTGCTCAGCGAGCGCCTGACCCAACTGAGCGAAAGGTTCCCGCACATTCGCGAGCATCGCCAGCGCTGGATGGTCGAACACCTCGCCGTGGGCTCCCACCACAGCGGCCAGTTGCCGGCCTGGAAGCAAACGCTGGAAATGTTAATGAGCGAAGGGCTGCTCGATGCCATCTTCGCCACCTCCACCGTGGCCGCCGGTGTGGATTTCCCGGCCCGCACCGTGGCGTTTTTAAACTCCGACCGCTTCAACGGCCGAGAATTCGTACCCCTGGATGCCACCGAACTGCAACAGATGACCGGCCGTGCCGGTCGCCGTGGCAAGGATCACATCGGCTTCGTCATGGTGGTGCCCGGCAAGTTCATGGACATCCGACAGGTGGCCCGGCTGCTCCGGGCACCGGCGGCGGACGTGCACAGCCAGATCCGCATCAATTTCTCCATGGCCCTCAATCTGCTCCTCTCCCACACACCTGAAGAGGTCGAGGCCCTGCTCCACCACTCCCTGGCCGCCTTTCAACACCATGGCGCGGCCATGGGCGGCGAACAGGCGGCGCATACCCATTTGTGGAACGATTTTCAGCGCCACTTGCGCTTTTTACAGGTCACTGGATTCGTCGACGATCAGGACCGTCTGACCGAGGACGGACTGTGGGCCGCCCAGCTGCGCATCGACCAGCCGCTGCTCGTGGCCGAAGGGTTGCGGCAGGACCTGTTTCCCCGGGAGGACCCGGCCATGCTGGCCGCCATCATGGCCGGTATGGTCAACGACAAGGAGACCGACGAACATCTCGATCGCAAGAGCGTCCCCAACCCGCTGATCAAGACCGTCAAGCGGGTGGTGCGCGGGCTGCAGGGTTTTGCCAAACACATGCTGGCCAACGATTTCGATGTCCGTCCCATTTTTTATCGTCCGACCGCCGCCATCTGGCGCTGGGCCTCGGGCCTGCCGTGGGAGCAGACCGTGCAGGCCGCCCAGATGGCCGAAGGCGACCTGGCCATGCTGGCCCTGCGCACCGCCGACAACCTGCGCCATATCGTGGGCCTGCGCCATGTCTTTCCCCAGATGGCCGAAACCGCCCAGGACGCCATCGAACGCATCTTGCGAGATCCGGTGATGCCCGAATACACCACAGAACCGCCTGTGCCGGTTCCCGAAATCGAATCGACCGGCGCATGACGATGCATCTCACGAGGCCCACGAGGAAATCATGGAAAAACGCAGCGCAACCGGAATGACCCGCCTGATCCATGCCACCCGCTATTCTTTGCAGGGGTTGGCTCAGGCATGGCGCAGTGAAACAGCCTTCCGACAAGAAGCGATCGTGGTCGCCCTGTCCATTCCAGCGGCCTTCTGGCTGGGCCATACGGCCAGCCAGCGAGCCCTGCTGATCTTTTCGGCCCTGCTGATCCTGATCGTGGAGCTGCTCAACTCGGCCGTCGAAGCCACGGTGGATCGCATCGGTGCCGAACGCCACCCGCTTTCCGGCCAGGCGAAGAATATGGGCTCCGCGTCGGTGCTGATTGCGTTGATTGCGGCGGTGGCCGTCTGGGGGCTGGCGGCCTGGGAGAGATGGACCCAGTTTTGACGCCACCGTAAAAAGCCCAATATCTGCGTTGTGCTCATCCCGTCGTCCTTGCGGCGTACGACAAGTACGCCTCAGGACACGGAATTTCGTACGCCTTGATCTTGAGCTTTTTACGGCGCCGTCCGACAGCGACTTTTTACATAACTATCAATTTTAGCGCCTCTCCAGAAAAATGATGGACCCAATTCCAACATGACCCATTGAAGCGTAAGGAGTGTCCCATGCTCAAATTCAAAACCACTGCCCTGGATCGATTCAAAAGCGACAACATGGCCATTGCGGTCTGCGAAGACGGTGAGATTCACGCCGAGCCGGCGGTCCGTGAGCTGATCGCCAATGCCACTGCCCTGCAGGAGTTCACTCCGGAACGGGACCGCCAGGTCGTATTGCACAACGCGATGCAAGGCCGGGTGGCCCGTTGCCTTTTGATCGGCCTGGGGCCCAAGGCCAAGCTGACGGTCGAGACGTTTCGCAACTTTGCCGGCCGGGCCGTCAAAGAGGCCATTTCCGCCAGGCAGAACGGCATCGACCTGGTCGTTCCCCTGGACCCGTCGCTGGGCCTGGAAACGGCCGCGGTGGTCTCCGCATTGATGGAAGGGGCCTTGCTGGCCAACCACAAAGACACGCGGTATAAGGAAAAACCCAAGAACAACCTGCTCAAGCAGGTCGGCCTGTGTCTTCCGGCCGGGACCGCCAAACGCTGCCGCCCCCTGATCGCCCGCACCGAAGCCATCTGCGATGGGGTGCGCCAGGCCCGCGAATGGGTCAACACCCCGCCCAACGAAAAGGTTCCCGAACAGCTGGCCCAGGCCTATGCCCAAATGGCCGCGGCGGCCGGCCTGAAGGTCAACCTGCTGCACGAACCCCAGCTCAAACGCCAGAAATTCAACGCTCTGCTGGCCGTTGGGGCCGGCAGCAGCCATCCGCCCTGCCTGGTGGAGATGATCCATGCGCCCGCCAAACCCAAAAAGAGCATCGTCCTGGTGGGCAAGGGGGTCACTTTCGATACCGGCGGCCTCAACCTCAAGCCCTCCACCGGGCTGGACACCATGAAGGCCGACATGGCCGGCTCGGCTGCCGTGGCCGGTGCCATGGCCGCCGTGGCCCGACTCAAACCCGATCTGCGCATCATCGGCATCACCCCCATTGTGGAGAACATGCCCTCGGGCAGCGCCACCCGGCCAGGCGACATCGTCACCAGCTACGCCGGCAAGACCGTCGAAATCGGCAACACCGACGCCGAAGGCCGCCTGATCCTCATCGACGCCATGGCCTATGCCGTCAAGAAATACAAGCCCGACGTGCTCATCGACCTGGCCACCCTCACCGGCGCCTGCGTGGTGGCCTTGGGTGACAAGATCGCCGGGGTCTTTTCCCGGGACGACGCCCTGGCCCATGCCATCGTGGCCGCCGGCGAGCGCACCGCCGAACGCTGCTGGCGCATGCCCATGCCGGAAGATTACCGCGAACTGCTCAAGAGCGAGTTGGCCGACATCAACAACAACGCCAGCTCCCGCTACGGCGGCGCCATCGCGGCCGCCATCTTCCTCTCCGAATTCATCGGCGACCAGCGCTGGGCCCACATCGACATCGCCGGCCCGGCGTTCCTGAAAAAAGGACCGGATTACGGTGCGCCCGGCGCCACGGGATTCGGCGTGCGCCTGCTCTGCGATCTCATCGACCACCTGTAGCCGATGCCCATGCCCCCTAAAAACAAACACCCCGGTCAACCGACCGGGGTGTCTGTCTTTCAAATCGACCCCATTCCTTTACTTTAAACTTAAAACTTTCCACTTTAAACGTCCGGCGTAGCCGGACTAAGAACATATCCGGCAGCTCGACAGGCACTGCTCGTAGGCATCGGCCCGGCGCTCCGGCGGGGTCTGGCTGTTTTCACTCCAATGCTTGAAAATACATTCGCTGATACAGCGTTGGTCACGGCTGGATATGGGTTGTTGAGACATGGCGTCCTCCTTGCGTTGATATATCAAAACCATCAATGTGTCATGGCGTTGTTGAAATATACTGTAATCACGGATCGACCGGTCACAAGAGGAGCGGTTCCCATGTGGCGCACCCCCCGGGGTTTCGTCCATAACTAGTGTCAGTCCACAAATAGGCAAATTGGGTCGAGATCAAGGCGCGCGAAAAATTTAACCGCAGGCATATGGTCGATATTCCGAGTTTTAAATTTTTCGCGCAACGCCGATATCGGGACAATTGGTCATTTGTGGATGGGCACTAACGAATCTCTCAGGCGCCTGGTGTTTTCCAGCCGTTCGTTTCCCCGATTGCCTTGAGGAGGCGCCCACGGTATAAAGAGCCAGATGGGTTGGACACAATCATATACAGCCAATTTTTTTAAAAAAATGAGGGACAACATGAGCAAAACCAAGGACAACCTGAAAGCCGCATTCCTCGGTGAATGCGAAGCCCGCAGCAAGTATGCCTTTTTTGCAGAGGTGGCACGCAAGGAGGGTTTTCTGTACATTGCCAGAATTTTCGAAGAGACTGCCGAAAATGAGCGCCAGCATGCCAAGGATCATCTGCTGCTGCTCGACGGCCTGGGCGATACGGCCGCCAATCTCAAATCGGCCATCGGCGGCGAAGATTACGAGGTCCACAGCATGTATCCGCGCTTTGCCCAGGAGGCCGAGGCGGAGGGTGAAACCAAGGCCGCCAATGCCTTCCGTCAGGTTGCCAAGATCGAAGCCCACCACCGGGAGCGTTACAAGAAGCTGCTGGCCATGGTCGAAGCGGGCACTGTATACAAGCGCGAAACGCCTATCAAATGGAAATGCACGATGTGCGGGTATATCGTCGAAGGCAAGGAACCCCCGCGCAAGTGCCCATCGTGTGAACATCCGCAAAAATTCTACGAGCCGGCCAATATGGATTTTTAGAAAGAGGGTCCCTTCGAAGTCAAGGTTCAAGCGTTGCCGCCAATAATATAAAAATAGGCGTTCGGATCAATCCGGCGCAACAGGGCATCAGGTTGTCCGGACGATGCGTCAACATTATGAACACAGGCGATGGTTATGAAATTTTCCCAATCTATTCTTCTGACCCTGGCCTTACTGATATGGATCGTGCCCCCTGGTCATGCCGAGCTGTACAAATACCAGAAGGACGGGGTCTGGTATTTTACCGACGCGCCTCCCAGGGAAATGGTCGACCAGAGTGAAAAGATAGCCGGCACCGCGCCCGATGCGCCGCCGCCGTCGCCCGAGGGCACCCCCCTGCTCACCGAATATCCGGCCCGCAACGAGATCGAAAGGGCGGTGGCCGCTACGGTGGCGGTGCGGGGCAGCCTCGGCTATGGGAGCGGTTTTTTTATTTCCAACGACGGCTATATCCTCACCAACAAGCATGTCATTCGAACGACCGAGTCCCAGGCGGAAAAGGAAAAGGCCTTTTTCGGCGAGGTGGACGGCAATATCGAAGAGATCGAGCGAAGGTTCGCCGAACAAAAGAGGCGCCTGGACAATTACGCCGGCCGTCTGGAGAACCTGAAACGCCTGGCCGGCGATGAAGCGGACCCCGCGCGCAAGCGCTCCTTTGAAAACGAATACCGCCACCGCCAGCGGGAATACCAGGCGGCCAGGGACGATTACGAAACGCGCCGCCGCCGGTACGAGGGGCAAAAGAAAGCCTACGAATCCCAGCGCACGGCCCATGCCTACGGCCGGGCGGTGGGCAATCTCTCCCAGAGTTTCGAAATCATCCTGGCCGACAACACCCCCCTCAATGTGCGCCTGGTGGCCACCAGCACCGATCATGACCTGGCCCTGTTGAAGCTCGACGGGTACAGGACGCCGGCTCTGGCGGTGGCGGCCACCGGCCGGCTCACCCCGGGACGGCCGCTGTATGCGGTCGGCAATCCGGCCAAGCTGAAAAATTCGGTCACTTCGGGCGTGTTCTCCGGATTTGAAAACGGCTTTCTCAAGACCAATGCCCAGATCTATCCGGGCAACAGCGGCGGCCCCCTGATCACCGAGGAGGGCCGGGTGGCGGGCATCAACACCTTCAAGCTGTTGACACGCAAATTCGAAGGCCTGGGGTTTGCCATTCCCATCGACCAGGCCATCAACGAGTTCGGCCGTTTCCTGCGCTGACCGTCAGAAGGTGTATCCGATGGAGAGATGGAACCGGCCGCTGCTTTCGCCGGGGCGGGCGTCGATTTTCCGGCCGTAGAAAATCCCCACCGGGCCGATGGGGGTGATGTACTGCAAGCCCAGGCCGTAGGACCATCGGAACTGGTCGCTGCCCGCCGACACCAGCGTCTGCTGGATGCTGCCCGTGTCCAGGAAGGGGATCAATTCGAAATTGCGGCCGATATCGATGCGCGCTTCCAGACCGGCGGTCAGGGCCAGTTGTCCGCCCACCGGATTGCCGTCCGCATCGTAACGCAGCATGTTCTCCTTGTAGCCCCGTACCGTGGCGGCGCCGCCCAAAAAGAAGAGCTGGTCTTCCGGGGGCTGGTCGCCGCCATAAGGTTCCAGATAGCCGGCATAGACCCGGCCGGCCAGGGTCACCCTGGCAAGCAAGGGGTAAAAGCCGCGGGCATCCAGGCGATACTTGACGAAATCGTCGAGGGAATCGTCGATGCCCACCGAAAAATCCACGGCCAGGCTGGCCAGCAGGCCATGCCGGGGACGGATGAACGAGTCCCGGCTGTCCCACTGCACCGTGGGTGTGGTGACGAAGATCCGCCGCGGATCATAGTCTCGCGGATCCTCGGTTTCGTCCGGCGCCACATCATCGCGGCGGTACTGCTCCCGCCGCTCGAACTGATTGGCCAACACGGTTTTTAGATGGGGACCCCAGTCCCGGGACAGGTTCAAAGTGGCGCCGGTGGTATCGACCCCGAAAGATTGGTTGAACGGTTCGCTGCGCTCGACATAGACCCCTGCCCCGGCGCTGATCCGGGTACCCAAGAGGCGGGGCTCGGTGAGACTCGCCTCGTAGCGGCTGCCCACCTCGCTGGCCTCGGCGCTCAGTGCCAGGTCCTTGCCGCTCCCCAGAAAGTTGTGATCCCCCACCTTGGCACGCCCGAAAATCCCCTTGTCGGTTTGAAAACCGCCGCCCATTTCAAAGTAGTAGGGCCTTCGCTCGGAAGTGGTGACCAGCAGATGGACGGTCTCGTCCTTCTCTTTGAGCCCCACGGGCTGCACCTGGACCGAATCGAAGATGTTCAAGTCGCGCAGGCGGCGCTGGGCTTCCAGGACCTGCCGAAGATCGAACGGGTTTCCCGTCGCAAGGCCCGATTCCCGGGCGAGGAAGGCGACCCGGGTGCGGAAGTTGCCGAAGAAGAAAAGGCGTCCCAAACGCACGAACGGCCCTGCTTCGACCCTGTAACGAATGTCCACGCGGGTGCGATCCTCGGACAGGCGCGGGATGCCCGTGACCTTCACGTGGGGATAGCCGGCCTCGGATATCCGGGCCGCCAGTTCGTTTTCATCGTTGTTGACCTGCTCGGGCACATACACATCGCCGCTCTTCAAACCGGCGGCCCCTCGAAGCGTTTCACTGGAGAGCGGGGCATCACCGTCGATGGACACATTGGCCACCCGCGTTTGGGGGCCTTCGTCGATATGGACGATCACCCGCACCGCAGCCGTCGTCTCCTCACCCGTTGTTTCCTTGCCCGTCGTTTCCCCAACCCTCGTTTTATCGATCTGCACCTCCTCGGTGACCTGCGCTTCAAGAAACCCCCTGTTCCGGTAAAGCGCCCGGATGGCCACGAGGTCCTCGCTGAGGACCTGGGCGATATAGGGGCCTGCGCTCAATGTCCCCGGCGGACGGGTCAAGATGTGCTCGTAGAGAAGATCGCTGCTCAAGCGACGATTCCCCCGGAGGATCACCTGGTCGACGATGTGACGGCGGCCCTCGTCGACCTGGATCACCACCTCGCGCACCGCGAGGCCCGCCTCCGACCGATCATCCGTCTCCCAGCTCAACCGGGCATCCGCGAATCCGGCCGCCAGATAGCGCCTGCGGATGTTCTGGATACTGCGCCGGATGCCCATGTTCCCCAGGTTGCCCTTTTCGGTCAACACCAGGTCGCGGCGCAGCCTGAAATCGCTGTAGAAGCGATTTCCTTCGAAACGGACCCGGTACCGGGGTCCTTCGACGATGGTCAGGTCGCAATCCACCCGTTGATCCCGGGGCTTGTAAGTCAGTTTGGGTGAGATGGCCGCGTCGGCATATCCCTGCCTCCGGTAGAAGGCGATGAGGCTGTCGATGTCCGCTTCGAGATCACGTGCCACGAAACGGCCGAAGCCCAGCCCGAATGTGCCGATGCGCCAGGTTTTCAGACGGCTGATGATGTCGGTGTCCTCGAACACCCGATTGCCGTGGGGCCGGACATCGCCGAGCACGTAGTGCGGGCCCTTTTCGATGGCCACGTCAAGACGATAGTGGCCTTCATCCCCGGCCTGTTCCCACCGGATGCACACCCGCGGGTCGATATAGCCTTCGTTGGTGTAACGCTGGACCACCAATGCCTCCTGGGACGGCATCTCTTCCGGTTGGAAAACATCTCCGGACGCCAAGGTCATGGCCGTGCGCACGTCTTTTTCGAACAGGGGATAGGCACCGCTAATGGAAATGGATTCGATCCGCGGATAGGGTTGAAGCGTGACCGTGACAACCGCCCCGCCCGGTCCTGGATCGACATGGGCCGAGACCCGTGCGAGGGGGGCCAGGGCCTCGCAGGACTGCTGCAACTGCTCCGGCGTGAGAAGATCCCCGGGCGTCAAGCGCATCAGGGCAATGGCCCATCCGCGCCAATCGAAGTCGTCGGACAGAGGCGCATCCACCCGGATCAGGACATCGGCGATGGTCACCGGCGGACCGCCCCACTCCGCGACGGCTGCACCGTCCGCCTGGGTCCCGACGGCCAGCAGGCTCCATGATAGGATGAAAATGGCGGCCCCCACCAGGGAAAGACGGCGGCTTCTGCGTCGGCGGCGATCACGCATGGATGTTGACCGCGGCATGTTCGATGAGCGTATGTCCCATCATCTGAATTCGATCCGGAATAGGAGTTCGCCGCCGTAGTTTCCGGCGGTGTCCTGAAAGCCGCTGGCCGACATGTGCTCCAGGAGACGATATTCGGAGATGGCCCGCTGAACCAGCTGGTTGTTCTTGGACTCCAAGGCATACTTCAGGGTCAGGCGCGACGTCAATTTCTTTCCGACGGTCAGCTCGATGCGATCTTCGCCCTGGGTATCACCGCCGGTCTCCACCTCGAGGATATCGAGGCCGGTCTCCTTCTGGATATCTTCCCCCCAGGTCGATGCCACCAGGGCGGCCAGCATCTGACCGGTGGTGGTTCCGCCGCCACCGTTGCTGGAAAATTCACTGCTCGTCTGACCGAACACGATCAGCGAAAGGATATTGGCATCCGATTCGGGCGGATCGGAACTCAATCGGACCTTCAATTGCTGCGGCGTTCCCTGGGCCGACAAGCCGATCAGCCACTCTCGGATCCGGGCTTCGGCCTGTATGTCCAGGATCGGCTCGATGCGGTAGGGATTGACGAAATCGACGACACCGCGTTTGACCGTGAAGGATTTCTTCCGGAAAATGATCTCGCCTTCGGCGACCTGGGCGCGGCCGTCGAGCAGGGGCCGGGCGACGCTGCCGGTCAATTTCAAATCCGGTACGATCTCGAGCCGGGCCACGTTATTGTCCACGAGCAAGGGATAGCGATGGGTGATGATGACATCGAGCCGGATCTTCTCCATCCATTCGGGCGCCTGCCATTGCGCCGGCAACGGCTCCGGGCGCTGGGTTTCGGTGAGCGCGGAGAGCAGGTTCAGCTTGAAATCTTTATAGTAGATCCCTTCCAGCAGCACCACTTGACCTTGCAGCACAAGCTGCCGGGCATCGCCCTTGAGGGTCAGATCGGCGCCGATCTTCGCCTCCATGGTATCGGGCCAAACCAGCGGCAGGGCATGGGCCGCTATGCGCAGGTCGGCCCCGGCCGGCTGCATGCCGGCGATTGGAACGGTGCCGTCCATCGAAAAGTCCCCCTCACCGATCCGGCCGGAAACCGTTTCGATGGACACCTGACCGGGCGACACGCGCAACCGGCCGCTCAGGCCATGCAGGGTCTGGCCCAGCTCGACCAGCCGGCAGCCCACCTCTTCGAGCGCCACCTCGCCCTGCCACGTCATCCGGGTCAGGGCGCCTCGACCCTGAATTTGAAATCGCGCGTTTCCCGATGCATCGGCAACGGCATCGCTGAAAGGGGCAACGGCGGCCAGGGGAAGCACCCCGTCGATTCGTACCGCCAGATCGCGATCCACAGGGCCGACGGCACTGACCTTCAGGTCACCGTCCTGCATCAGGCGCACCCGGGCTTCGGGCACGGCCACGACCCCGTCGTGCAGATCAGCGGCCAGGGTCGCGAAGCTGATCAAGCGCGCTTTCCTGAAACGCAATTCGCCGTCCGAAAGTTCTACCACAGCGTCCGCCGTTTCCAGTCGATTGACGTTGCCGTTGGCATGCAGCCGGCCCGAGAGGCGTCCCTGCCACCGATTGTCGGCCAACAGCGCCAGGTAGGGCGCCAGGTCGGTGCGATCCAGCACGGCGGTCAGGCCGAAATCGCCGCTTTGCAGATGATAATCGGCCTTGAGCGCGAAGGTGAGATCCGCATCGATGGCCAGGCGTTCTTCCCGCAGGTCCAGATCGAAACGAAAATCGTCCCAGGCCTGGCCGTGAATCCGGGGCTGTCGAAGCCAGAGACGGCCGGACATCTGCGGCTGATCCAGGGTGCCGTCGGCACTGAGCATGCCTACCAACCGGCCGTGCACCGGACCACCGGTCTGCAGTCGGTGGATGTTGCGCACATCGAAACCTTCTGTGGCCGCCTCTGCCGCGAACCGCCGGTCAAAGGCATACCAGCCCTTGCCGATGATCTCCTCGCCTGCCACCGGGCTGACGGTCATGCGATCCACGATCACGGTATCTTCGGCCAGGCGGCCTTCGAGGTCTACAGCGGCGAGCTTCTGGTCGCGCAGGTCGAGATCGCGGCCGGTCAGGCGGTAGGCGCCGCGCAACCGGGATAGGGTGCCGGCCACCTCGGCGTCCAACGTGGCCGTACCCTCCAGCCCTCGGCCGAAATCGGCCAGGTGCAGGGCAGTGCTGTTGACCTCGGCTTGCACGATGGGATCGGCACGCCAGGGGCCGCCACGCCCGTTGCGAAACGCCAAGTTGCCTTGCAGGCGGATATCGGAGCGGCCGCTGGCGAGCCGGAGCGCAGAGACCGTCAGGTCGCCATCGTCATAAAGGAGGCGGCCGTCGATAACGCCCTTGATATCCTGCCATGCGACCGGACTGCTTTCCAGGGTGAGATCAGCCCGGGGATGCGTTGCACTGCCCTGAATCCGAAGGCGGCCATTGAGCGATGCATCGACAGCCACCGGCCCGAAAAAGTCGGAGAGCTGCACGTTGGCCAAGTCCAGATCGCCCTCGATCCCCGGGTCGGACGACCAACGGCCGTCACCATCCTTCAGGGTCAAGCGACCCTTGCCTTCTACATGGCTGCCCCGGTTTTCCAGTGCCAGACGGTGGATGTGGAGCACGCCCTCGGGGTTCAACGCCCCTTCGGCCAGCAACCGGCCCAAGTGCCGGCTGTCCAGAGCCAGATTCTCGGCCAGGAGCGCGCCGCGGGCCAGCGGCCGATCCCAGGTGCCCTCGACTTCCAGCCTCAACAGCGCGCCGCCGTCCGGCAGGGGCATGTCCAACAGTGCACCCAACGATGCGATGCGATCCGAACGCAAGGTGGCCCGCGCGTCGATGCGGTGTTGTTCCCAATCCAGGGTGCCGCCGGCCTCCAGGGTCGTGTCATCCAGGTTCGCCTGGCATGAATCCAGATTGAGCCGGCCGCCGGCCCAGCGCAGGTAGGCGACCAGCCTGCCGTCGCCGGACTGGAGCATGCCCGGCCCTTTCAGATCGGCCGCGCTCAGGTCGATTTCGGCTTGACCCTTGCCGCGCCATGCGTCCCCGACATCACCTTGCATCCGCAATTGGGCTTGCCACACCCCGTCCCACGGGATTTCCAGTGCGGTGATGCGTTCGGGTCGGATGTCTTGTCCCTTCAGGTCGATCTGTAAGAGCGCGGCCGACCATCCGGCAGCAGCCTGGCCGAAGGAGCTGGGGAAAACAGGGCGCAGGTCCACACGACCGGCGAGTCCGATTCGCCCCCATTCGTCCTCTGCGGTCAAACCCTCGATTTCCACCACCCGGTTTTCCAAAAGCGCGTCGAGCTTCAGGGCGCGCACCGGGGTTTCCCATGCCATGGCGTCGGAGAGGGTCAGGGTCAGGGCCGCACCAAAGTCATCCAGCGGGCCGTCGAGGGTCATTCTGGCTTTGGCCCGGCCCTGCGAGACGCCGTCGGCAGGCAGCCACGGTTGAATTTCCGCCAGGTCCAGATCGATCTCGACCACCGCTGTGGCCTCGGGTCGGTCCGCGTCCAGGTTCAGGCGGCCCTCGGCACTTGCATTCGATCGTGCGGTCTCGAGCGTCAGCCGGATGGGACGGCCTCGGTCCGGCGCATACCGGGCCGACACCACGATATCGCTCACCGATCCCTGGGTCTCTTCGAATCGCCCCTCCGCCCGGCCGACGGAAACCCGAAGTTGGGCGGTACGCCGCTTCAGGTCGCCTCCGGCCGATACGTGGATGTCATGGGCGTTGCCGCTCCATTTCGTGGCCGGACGGTCGAAAATGACCTGCCCGTTCTTCACCCGCAGGTCATCCAGACGAACCTGCCAGTCCGATGCACCATCGGACGCATCGCCGGATGGCGCATTCGAACCGGGCACGATGTCGAGCAGCTCGAGTCGATCCCGGGCATCCCAGGCCAGGGATAGGAGGGGATCCTCTATGGTCACGCGGGAGATATGAATGGCCCGGACGAGCAGGGGGAGCCAGCGGATTTGAGCCTGCAACCGCCTCGCCTCGGCAACAGGCTCGCCCCGGCGGTCGTCCAGACGGACATCGGACAAAACGAGGCGGCCGGCGATGAGATCCACCCGATGGTCGCCGATCCTCAGCCGGCCCTGGATGACCGAATGGAGGTGGTCCAACGCCAGGTCCCGGCTTCTGTCACTGTTGAGAAAAATGGAGATCGCCGCCAGGGCCGTGATCAGGACGAGACAGCACACGGCACCGGCAACGAGGGCAATTTTGTGGAGTTTCGGTCGCATCGGCAATGATCTTATGGCAAGGCGGGCGTTGGCTGCAAGTCCTCATTGCGAGCGGATCGGCCGGACAAAAAAACCGGCAAGCCGTGTCAGGACCACGACTTGCCGGTGGGTTGGTTCTTAAATTGGAGGCCGGGGTGATGCTTAGCCCAACTTCTCGGTCAAGGCCGGCATGAACTCAAGGATATCTTCGACGATACCCACATCGGCCACCTGGAAAATGGGGGCCTTGGGATTCTTGTTCACCGCGACGATGAACGGCGAGCCCTTGATGCCGCCCAGATGCTGGAACGAACCGCTGATGCCCAGCGCCATGTAGACTTTGGGTTTCACTGTCTTGCCGGACGTACCCACCTGGCGGGATTTTTCCAGCCACTTGGCATCGACGATGGGACGCGAGCAGCTCACCACGGCGCCCATGGCCTCGGCCAGCTCTTCGGCGACCCCGATATTGTCCTGATCTTCTATGCCTCGGCCGATGGAGACCAGCACGTCGGCCTTGGTGATGTCCACATCGCCGGTTTCGGCTTCCACCACTTCGAGGAAACGGCGTTTGGCGCTGATGTCGCCGATGTCGCCGGATTTATCGGTCACGCTCCCGGAAACCGCGCCGTTTTCAGGCTGGAAAGAGCCCGGGCGGAGGGTCAGCACCGCGCCGGCGGCCGTATCGCAGGTCATGTGGGCATGGGCCATACCGGCAAACTCCTGACGGACGACTTTCATCGCGGCGCCGTCCATGCCGTCGATGCCCACCACATCCGGTGTATAGGCCGAATCCAACTTGATGGCCAGGCCCGGAGCCAGATCCATGCCGAAGGTGTCGTGGGGAATCAGAACGATACCATCTTTGGGCAATACGTTGGTCAACAGCTTGCGCACGATCTCGGCATTGGGATAGGCCAGGTCGGCATGGTTGAACTTCCATACCTGGGCATAGAGTTTCGCCGCACCTTCGCAAGCTTTATCCACATCGCCGCCGGAGCCGGTCACAATGGCCGTTACTTCTGCAGAGGCGTCAATCTTACGCGCCGCCACGGCCAGTTCGGCGGCCGTGTCGTCGACAACCCCACCTTTGTGAGCGATATAGGCAAATATCTGAGCCATTATTTCAACCCTCCTTTGGCTTTCAAAAGTTCAATCAGTTTATCGATCTTCTCTTCAATGCTGCCTTCCAGGATTTCGGCACCCGCACCCATCTCAGGCGTGAAGTAATCCACGCGTTTCACGCGGGCCGCGCCGGCGCCGATGCTGTCGGCGGACAGACCCAGGTCGCCGGCACCATGGGTCGGGATCTCGACCGAGGCCACTTTGCGGATACCGCGGATGCCCACGTAACGCGGCTCGTTGATACCGGTCTGGATGGAGAGCACGCAGGGCAATTCGATCTCGTTCATCTCCTGGTTGCCGCCTTCGATTTCACGGCCGACCTTGATGGTCTTGCCGCTGCCGACCTCGACCTTGTTGACCAGGGATGCATAGGGCAGATCCAGCATGGCGGCCAGCATGCCGCCCACCTGGGCCGCGCCGTCGTCGGCCTGGGCACCGGTCAGGATGAGGTCGTAGTTCCCCTTTTCCACGATGGCCTTTAAAATGGCGGCGATGCCACGTCCATCCGAACCTTCGAATGCGTCGTCGGAGAGCAGAATGCCCTTGTCCGCACCCATGGCCATCTGCCGCCGCAGCACCTCTTCGGCCTCATCGTCGCCGACGGTGACCACGGTGACCGAGCCGCCTACGTTGTCACGGATCTGAATGGCTTCTTCCGTGGCATAGTTGTCCCACTCATTGACCGAATAGACCAGGTCATCACGTTCGATGTCGGTTCCGTCGCCTTTGATCTCGATTTCATTTTCGGCGGTGTCCGGAACCCGTTTCACGCATACCAGAATCTCCATGTTTAATCCTCCCTGATCGATATATGATTCCCTAAATATGGTTCCCTAAAATATTCGTTTCCCTGAATTCAAATCGCTATATGTGGTCGACGCCTCTGCCGGCGTCAGTAATCTGCCGTCGGGCCATGATGATCATGGCCCGGTATGTAAGAACAGGGCACGTCCGCGTCCGGATCAATCGACCAGATGTGCGGCCATCAGTTCGGACAAATCGATGGCTTCCATCTTGCCTTCCAGACCGGCGACCTTGATTGCGTCTTCGATGTTCACCAGGCAGAACGGGCAGGCTGTCACGATGACGTTGGCACCGGCCTCTTCCGCCATTCTGACGCGCAGAACACCCATGCGTTGATCTTCTTCGGGTTCGTAAAAGAGCATCAATCCGCCGCCGCCGCAACAGAACGAGCGGTCGCGACTGCGCAGCATGTCGACTCTGCGAATACCCGGAAGGGCGTCGATCAATTCACGGGGGTCCTCGTAAATACCGTTATGGCGTCCCAGGTAGCATGGATCGTGGTAGGTGTAAACCTTATTCCCATCTTCGACGGGCTTGAATTTCAGAGTGCCCTTGCGGACCTGTTTGAGCAGGAACTGGCTGACGTGTTCGACCGGCGGCAGTCCCTCGTAATCACTTTTCAGGGCATTGAGGGCATGGGGATCGGCGGTGACGATCTTGGTGGCGCCGGACTCCTTGATCATCTCGGTGTTGTGTTCACGCAGGCTCTGGAAGAGCATCTCCTCGCCGAAACGACGGACTTCATGGCCGCTGTCCTTTTCGCTTTTACCGAGAATACCGAAATCGGCACCGGCCGAATGAAGCAGTTTGGCCGTGGCCTGGCCGATGGACTGCATGCGGTCGTCGAACGAGGTGATGCTGTCCACGAAGTAGAGCACTTCGGCCTGTTCCCCGGCGTCGAGAGCCTTTACGTTGATCGATTCGTCGAGCGCCTTGGTCCACTCGGCGCGTTTCTTCTCCATCTTGCCCCAGGGATTGCCGCGCTTCTCGATGGCGCTCAGCGGCTTTTGCAGGGATTGGGGCACCATGCCTTCGTCGACCATGCCGCGGCGCAGGTCCACGATCTTGTCGATATATTCGATGCCCACCGGGCACTCCTGCTCGCAGGCGCCGCAGGTGGTGCAGGACCAGATTTCGTCTTCTTCATAGGTCGTGCCGATCAACGGTTCGTCGCCGGCCTTGGGTTCGCCGAAAACCGGATATTTGGCAAACACCAGGTTACGGCCCTTGATCGAGATAAAGCGCGGCGACAGGGGACGGCCGACCGCATTGGCCGGGCAATTGTCCGAACAGCGCCCGCAATCCACGCAGGAATAAAAATGCAGGATGTGGCGCCAGGTGAAATCTTCCAGCTTTTTGACGCCGAACGATTCGAGGTCGTCGAGCTGCTCGCGGCTGACCCCGTATTTGACCGGCTTGATATTGCCGCGCTGGACGCGCATCAAAAAGACGTTGAACAGCGAGGTGATGACGTGGAAGTGTTTGCCGAACGGCAGGAAGCACAGGAAGAAAAAGAAGGTCACATCATGAACGAAGTATGAAAACGAATGAATGAATTGCAGCATGCCCTTGGGTGCCGCTGCCAGCACGTGATGGAAAATCCAGGCCAGGGTGAATGGCGCCAGATAATGAGCCTCCATGCCCTGCTGTTTCTGGGCGGCCACCAGACTGCCCTCGAAAAAACCCTCGGCAAGCACCAGAATGGAAATCAGACCCAACACGAAAACCGCTTCGGCAGTATGCGGCTTGCCGTATTTGGCCGGCACCTCATAGCGCGCCGGTTTGACGACCAGTCGGCGGTACATGGCCCACACCGCGACGACCAGTACCCAGGTGGCGGCATAGGAACGCAGAACCCCATAAATCGCACCGAACGTTCCACCCAATCCGGGCAGGTGGAATCCCGGCTTGATGCCGACGAACATCAACTCCAGAGAGCGCAGCCCCAGAAGCAGAAAACCCGCGAAAAGCAGGATATGCAAAACGCCGGCGGCCATGTAGCGGGGATGACGATACTGAAGGAGCCAGATTCTGATGACTTGGAAAATTCGCTGCGGCAACTCGTTGATCGGTTTGTCCGGGGCGGCCAAAACCATGGGTTTTAACCGCATCACGATGATATAGATGAAGAGCGTGATGCCGACCACGGGGATCAAAGTGTAGATGAGCCATGCGGGGATGAACCAAAACGAGCCGCTAGCTGGTGGAATCAATGCAAAATCCATTGTTCGTCTATCTCCTTATGATGAAATGACCTACCTTGCCTAATGAATGAAGACTCATTCATCTACATATCCAATCTACAGCTGTCAAGGAAAAAAGGGGCTGTAAAATCCGATCCTCCCGCTGCCCATCCCCGCGCTTGCAGCCATTCGATGCCTGCGGGCGACGATTTCACGTTCTGTCCCAATCGGCGACAGGTTACTAAAAAGTTTCGCATTTGTGGACAGTTAACCAACGAATGCTTCTTGACAAATCTGTACAATCGCCATTACAAAAATGACCAATTGGAGTTGGCCTTCCCACCCCTGACGACCCCGCATCGTCGACACGAGAGTTTCCATCAATGTTTAACTGACAAGGAGGTGCACGTGACAGCGACAGTGGCCTACCAGGACAAACCCTGGCTGAAACACTACCAATCCGGCGTTCCTGAAGTTCCCGAGTACGAAAACCTCTGCCTGCCAGAATTCCTGGATCGAACCGTCAGTCGTTTTCCAAACAAGATGGCACTCAATTTCGAGGGGTACACGCTCAACTATACCCAGCTCAAAGACATGGTGGACCGATTTGCCACCTGCCTCCACAATTTCGGTGTCCGCAAGGGAGACGCCGTGGCCATTCTGCTGCCCAACGTCATTCCCTGCGTGGCCGCTTATTATGCTATTCACCGGGTCGGGGCAATCGCCGTGATGAACAACCCGCTCTATTCCGACCGGGAGTTGGAGCACCAGCTGAACGATTCGGGCTCCAAGGTGCTCGTCACCATTGATCTGCTGGCCAAGCGCATGGTCGCCCTGCGCCCCAAAACCAAGATCAAACAGATCGTCTACACCAGCATCGGGGATTACCTGCCTTTTCCCAAAAATCTGCTCTTTCCCCTGGTCGGTAAAAAGAAGGGCCTCCTGGCCGATGTGGCCCCGGCAGACGAGCTCTATCGTTGGAAAGATCTGATCGCCAAGACCCAGCCCGCCCCACCCAAGGTCACGCTCTCCTTCGACGATGTGGCCATGTACCAGTACACCGGCGGCACCACCGGCGTGAGCAAGGGCGCCATGCTGACCCACGGCAACCTGAGCAAACAGGTGCAGCAGGGAGCCGCGTGGTTCCCGCACGTCGACAGCGAGAATATCGCCATGGGCGCCCTGCCCTTTTTCCATGTATTCGGACTCTCCTGCGTCATGAACATGGGGATCTATTATGGATGGGGGATCATTCTCATTCCCAAACCCCAACCGGACCAATTGATCGCCTCGATCAAAAAGACCAAACCCACCTTTGCCGCGCTGGTGCCCACCATGTACATCGGCATTCTCCAGCACCCCGAATGCGGCAGCATCGACATGAGCTCCATCGACAACATGTTTTCGGGCAGTGCGCCGCTTCCCGTGGAGGTGATCAAGGAGTTCGAAGCCCGCACCAAGGGCATCATCGTGGAGGGATACGGCCTCACGGAGAGCTCTCCGGTGACGCATATCAATCCGTGCGGTGAGGGCAGCCTGCGCAAGGTCGGCAGCATCGGCCTTCCGGTTTCCGACACCGAATGCCGCATCGTGGATCTCAACGACGGCAAGACCGACGTACCGGTGGGCGAAAGCGGCGAACTGCTGATCCGGGGGCCCCAGGTGATGAAGGGCTATCTCAACCGACCGGAAGCCACGGCCGAAACCCTGGCCGACGGATGGCTGCACACCGGCGACATCGCCAAGATGGACGAGGACGGTTATTTTTATATCATCGACCGCAAGAAGGACATGGTCATCTCCGGCGGGTATAACATTTACCCGAGGGACATCGAGGAGATCTACTTCGAACATCCCAAGGTCGTCGAAGCGACGGCCATCGGCATTCCCCACCCGTCGCGCGGAGAAGCCGTGAAGGTGTTCATCGTGTTGAAAGAGGGCGAAACCGCCACCCAGGAAGAGATGGTCGCCTATGTGGCCGATAAGCTCGCCAAATACAAATGGCCCACCGAAATCGAATTCCGCAAGGAGCTTCCCAAGACCAACGTGGGCAAGGTGCTGCGCAAGGATCTGCGCGAGGAGGAGTTGAAGCGCAGGAAGTAACCGCAAACAGCATATTGCGGCCCATATGCGCGCTTTATCGGTATTGAATCAAGAAAGAAAATGCCGGAGGTCCCGATGGACCTCCGGCATTTGACTTCCTCTTTGCCTAACTCACGTTCGAAGCCTATCGTCTATTTGCCGCCGAAGCTGTCCTCGTCGATCTCCACGGGCGCACAGCAGTTCTCCAGGATGCCGTCGATTTTGCCGTTGGTCACCGGCAAGACGAAACGGATGAAGAATTCCGCGCCCTTGATCTGTCCCTCAAGGAACTTCTGATCTTTTTTCTTGGCACTGCCCAGCTGCTCGGCAGCGATGGCGGCCCGCCACAGCAGCATCCAGGCCATCACCATGTCGCCGGTGATCTCCATGAAGCTGTAAGCGAAGATAAAGGCGTTTTCCACCTGACCGGACATCATGTTCTTGCCGATGAACATGGCCACGTCGCCGATGCGCTTGATCAATGCCTCCACCTTTTCGGCCAGCGGTTTCAGGGACTCGATCGCCTTGGCCTGGTCGATGTTCTTCTGCATCTCGGCGATCAGGGCCATCATGGCCTTGCCGCCGTCCATAATGGTCTTACGCGCCATCAGGTCCATGGCCTGGATGCCGTTGGTGCCTTCGTAGATCTGGGTAATGCGGGTGTCGCGCACCAGCTGCTCCTGGGGGTACTCCTTGATGAAACCGTATCCACCGTAGACCTGCATGCCGAGGTTGGTCACATCGAAGGCGCGATCGGTGACATAACCCTTGCAGATGGGGGTCAGGAAGCCGATCAGGGCCTCGTATTTGGCCTTCTCTTTTTCGTCTTTGGCCGTATGCGATTTGTCGATGAGCAGACCCACATAGTAGAGCAGGCTTCGCATGCCCTCCACATAAGTTTTCATGGTCAAAAGCATGCGGCGCACGTCGGGATGCTTGATGATCGGCACGGCCGGGGCGTCGTGGGCCTGCTCGGTGACGAGGCGGCCTTGAATACGCTCACGGGCGTAATTGAGGGCGTTTAGAAACGATGTGCTGGCGCAGGCAAAACCCTGCTGACCGGTGTGCAGGCGCGCGCCGTTCATCATCTGGAACATGGCGCGCATGCCCTTGTTCTCTTCACCGAGCAGGTAGCCGCGGCACTTGCCCTTGCCGCCCAGGGTCAACGAGGCAGTGGCGTTGCCGTGGATGCCCATCTTTTCCTCGATGCCGGTGCAGACCACATCGTTGGGCTCGCCCAGGCTGCCGTCGTCGTTGACCCAGATCTTGGGCACCAGGAACAGGGAAATCCCTTTGGTGCCGGCCGGGGCGCCTTCGATGCGGGCCAGAGTCGGGTGGATGATGTTCTCGGCCAGATCGTGCTCGCCCGAGGAGATGAAGATCTTGTTGCCGGTGATGGAATAGGTGCCGTCGTCGTTTTTAACGGCCGTGGTGGTAAGACGTCCCACGTCGGAACCGGCTTCGGGTTCGGTCAACAGCATGGTGCCGGTCCACTGGCCCGAGTTCATCTTCTTCAGGAAAAGCTTCTTGAGCTTCTCGGTGCCCCAATTCTGGACCAGCAGGGCGGCGCCGTTGGTCAAACCGGTGTACATCATGAACGCGAAATTGGAGCCCGAAAAATAGTCGCCGACCGCCATGCCCAACAGGTGCGGCATGCCCTGACCACCCCATTCGGGGCTCATCGTTGTCGCCACCCACTCGCCTTCCTTGAACAGCTCCCAGGCGCGTTTGAAGCTCTCGGGTACCGTGACGACCCCGTTTTCAAATTTACAACCAATTTCATCGCCATCCTTCTGGGTCGGCAGAATCTCCTTGACCGCCAGGTTTCGTGCTTCGCTGACGATCAACTCGATGGTCTTGCGGTTGAACTCGGCGTACTCTTCATGCTTGCTCAACTCCTCCGCATGAAGCTGGTCGAACAACACGAAATCAATGTCTCTACGATCTGCAATTACCTGTGCCATTAAAAAATCTCCTTCCTTAACTATGTCATGTCACCGCATTGGTTTCATCCATCGTTCGCGGCGATGGGTTATCCTTGCACTTACCGGACGCGGGTGTTCCGATGCCATTGATAAAAAGATCCACCAGGGGTTCGGCCATGGAGGTGAGATCATGATCCCGCCCCGTGTGAATCCAGGTATTGATCACTTCGTCCACCGCACCATTGATCAGGCGTTTGACCAAGCCCACGTAAAGATCTTTGCGGATGGTCCCCTCCTGTTGCCCCAGGGCCACCACCTGGGAGATCACATCACGGTACATCTTGGACATCTGACGGGTGGGCTCTTGAACCAGGCGCCACTGCAGATGGGTCTCGCCCTGGTAGACGATGGCACCGGTCGGCTGGCTCTGAAACAGGTCCAAATGGGCGTATATCAGATTGTACAACTTTTCGATGGCGGTTTTACCCTCTTCCACCGCCTTCCAGAATCGTTCGGAAACGTGCTCGGTCATGGCCTCGTAAAATCGGACCAGGATGTCATCCTTGTTCTTGAAATAGAGATAAATCGTGCCATCGGCCACGCCGGCTTCCTGGGCGATCTGCGAGATGGTCGACTGGGAAAACCCCCGTTCGGCGAATACGTTGATGGCCGCGGTTAAAATTTGTTGATATTTATCGGCATTGCGTTTTGAAACCAACGTCCGGAACCTCTCTCCAAAAATGAATGAGCATTCACTCATTTATCAAACCCCTTTTCCGCGTGTCAAGGTTTAAAATTGTGACCCGGGAAAAATCGATGGATTCAAAGACAGGTGCATTTAAGCTACTGAACCGTCACCAAATAGAGTAGCGCGAATGGGACCTTTCTATTGACATGGCCAGATGAATCCGTTTAGATAGTGTCCGTCCACAAACAGGCCGCTTGGCCATTTGTGGATGGGCACCAGGCCGATTCGAATTCGTTGAAAAGTGATACCCCAATAAACTTCGGAGGTTTTTTTAATGGCGGAACAAGCAATCAAACTTGGCGGCAAAAAACAAAGCACCTTTATCGACAAGGTCAAAGAGCTGCTTCCCGAGGGCGGGAACCTCAACCTGTGTTTGACCTGCGGTGCGTGCTCATCGGGTTGTCCGGCGACCGGTATCGAAGGCATGGACCCGAGGAAATTTCTGCGCATGGCGGCACTAGGCATGGACGAGGAGGTCACCTCCACCCCATGGGTATGGATGTGCAGTATGTGTACCCGTTGCGTCTATGTCTGCCCCATGAAAATCAACATACCCCAACTGGTTTTTTACGCGCGTCAGACCTGGCCGAGGGAAACTCGTCCCAAGGGCATCCTCGGCTCTTGCGACATGGCCCTGCGAAGCGACACCTGCAGCGCCATGGGAGCCACCGAGGAGGACTTCCAGTTCGTCGTCGAAGACGTGTTGGAAGAGTATCGCGAAGCCCAACCGGAATTTGCCGAGATGGAAGCACCCCTCAACAAGGAAGGGGCCCACTATTTTCTCAATCAAAACTCGCGCGAGCCGGTGACCGAACCCGACGAGATGGTGCCGTTGTGGAAAATCCTCCACCTGGCCGGCGCCGATTGGACATACGGCACCAAGGGCTGGGCGGCGGAAAACTACTGCATGTTCATGGCCGACGACGAGGCCTGGAAACATATCGTGGAAACCAAGGTCAAGGCGGTGGAGGATCTGGGCTGCAAGGTCTGGCTCAACACGGAGTGAGGGCACGAACTGTTCGCGGTCCGGTTCGGACTGCAAAAATTCAACATCAAATACAACTTCGAGATCCAGAGCATCATTCAACTCTATGCCCAGTGGATCCGTGAGGGCAAGCTGAAACCCAGTTCGGAATGGAACAGGGAGCGGAAGATCAAGTTCACGGTCCAGGATCCCTGCCAACTGGTCCGCAAATCATTTGGCGATCCGGTGGCCGAAGATCTGCGCTATGTGGTCAAAGCGGTGGTCGGCGAGGAAAATTTCGTGGACATGTACCCCAACCGCTCGAACAACTTCTGCTGCGGCGGCGGCGGCGGCTTCCTGCAATCCGGCTATCCCGATCAGCGTCGCAAATACGGCGAGTTGAAGGCCAACCAGATTCTGGCCACAGGGGCCCAATACTGCATCACGCCCTGCCACAACTGCCATGCCCAGGTCCACGACCTGAGCGAGGTTCGCCATCATCCGTGGCAGACGGTTCATTTGTGGACCATGCTGTGCCTCTCTCTGGGCATTTTGGGACCCAACGAAAGGACCTACCTCGGCGAAGACTTGAAGGATGTGGAGGTTTTCCATCCCGAAACAGAGATGTAAGCCCGCTGAACCGATAGGTTGACACATGAAATTCAAAGCCGGCGGCACCCTGGGTGCCGCCGGCTTTTGTGTTTAGAAAGTTTTAAGTGCTAAGTGAAGGTATGCTGTCGATTCAGATGGCTTGGGTCAAATATTATGCCGCCTTATCGATTTTCACGGCGCACACCTTGAATTCGGGAATGCCCGACACCGGATCGAGGGCCGCATTGGTCAGCTGGTTGGCTGCGCCCTTTGCAAAATGAAAGGGGATAAATATCGTGCCGCCGACCGCTTTGGGCAGAATTCTGGCACGCACCGCAATGGATCCCCGCCGCGATGCGATGGTCACCATTTCACCGTCCTCGATACCGTACTTCAGGGCGTCCTTGCGTGAAATCTCGACGAAGGATTCGGGCGCGCGGTTGTTGAGGTCGGAGCTCTTCATGGTCATGGTGCCGGTATGGTATTGGTACAGCAACCGCCCGGTGGTCAGGTAGAGCGGATATTCGTCATCCACCTGCTCTGCGGGCGGGAGCCACTCGATGGCGTGGAATTTTCCCAATCCGCGGGTGAACTGCTGGCCGTGCAGAATCGGTGTGCCCGGATGATCGACGGTCGGACAGGGCCAGTGCATGCCGACGGCGTCGATGCGATCGTAGGTGAGCCCCGCGTAGGAGGGAGTCAACCGGGCGATCTCCTCGAAGATGGCGCGACTGTCGGCGTATTGCATGTCATACCCCATGCGTCGGGCGATTTCGCAAAGGGTCCACCAGTCCTCCTTGCTCTCGCCCGGCGGCGTCACGGCCCGGCGCACCCGCTGGACACGACGCTCGGTGTTGGAAAAAGTGCCCTCTTTTTCGGCGAAGCAGGCCGAGGGCAGCACCACGTCGGCCATTTGGGCCGTCTCGGTGAGGAAAATGTCCTGAACAACGAGAAAGTCCAAATTTTTCAACGACTTTTCCACATGGTGAAGATCGGGGTCCGAGATCATGGGGTTTTCCCCAATGATGTAGAGGCTTTTGAACTTGCCCTCGTAGGCCAGCGGGATCATTTCGGTCACCTTGAGCCCGATCTTGGTCGGCAGTTCGCTGACGCCCCAGGCCTCTTCCATCTTCTTGGCCACGGAAAGATCGCCCACCGGTTGGTACGCCGGATAGACATTGGGCAGACCGCCCATGTCGCAGGCCCCCTGAACGTTGTTCTGGCCGCGCAGCGGATTGACGCCGCCGCCCGGAATGCCCAGGTTGCCGGTCAGCATGGATAGATTCGCCAGGGACTTGACGTTGTCGGTGCCGCTGGTGTGCTGGGTGATGCCCATGCAATAGAGAATGCTGCCCGCCCGGGCACCGGCGAAGAGCTTGGCCGCCGCCACCAGATTTTCGGCGGGAATGCCGGTGATTCCTTCGACGAATTCGGGCGTGTACTTGGCCACCATCTGCCGGAGTTCTTCAAATCCTTCGGTGCGCTTTTCGACGAATTCGGCGTCTTGCAATTTCTCTTCGATGATCACGTGCATCATGCCGTTGATCCAGGCCACGTCGGTGCCCAGGTTGGGTCGCAACCAGATCTCAGCGAACTCGGTCATCTTGATGCGCCGCGGATCCACGACGATGAGCTTGGCACCCCTGAATTTCACGGCTCGCTTGACGTAAGTGGAGAGCACCGGATGGTTTTCGCTGGTGTTGGTTCCTGTGATCAGAATCACATCGGCGGTTTCGATATCGGCGATGGTATTGGTCATTGCGCCCGAACCAAAAGCTGCGGCCAGACCGGCCACGGTGGAGCTGTGTCAAAGCCGGGCGCAATGGTCCACATTGTTGGTTTTGAGAACGGCCCGGGCGAATTTCTGGGCGACATAATTCTCCTCGTTGGTGATGCGGGCCGAGGTCAACACGCCCATCTTGTCGCTGCCATGGGTATCGCGGACCTCTTTGAGCCGGCTGGCCACAAGATCCAGGGCTTCATCCCACGAGGCTTCCCTGAAGCTGCCGTCCTCCTTGATCAAGGGCCGTTTAAGACGCTCTTCGGAGCCGATGAAATGGTAGCCGAAGCGTCCCTTGACGCATAGGCTCCCGTTGTTGGGAGGCACGTCCGCGCCGGTCACCTTGACCACCCGGTTGTCTTTCACGTGCAGGTACAGCTGGCACCCCACCCCGCAATAGCTGCAGGTGGTGCGCACCTTATGGGTCTCCCAGGGACGCACCTTGTAGCGCACATCTTTTTCCACCAGGGCACCCACGGGGCAGGCCTGCACGCACTCGCCGCAGAAGACGCAGTCCGAATCTTTCAGTGGGCGGTCACCGGCGGCGATAATCTTGGACTCCGGCCCCCGGTAACCGAAATTGATGGCGTTGTTGACCTGGACCTCGTTGCAGGCCTGGACACAACGGCCGCATTGAATACACCGCGAAAAATCCCGCACGATGAAGGGATTGACCGACTCGATGGCATAGCGGGTCGGCGTGGCGGGAAACCGTTCTCCGCTGACCTGATAGCGATAGGCCAGATCCTGCAGCCGGCAATCCCCCCAAACCGGGCACAGCTCGTCGCTGCTGTCCTCGCCCTGGACCTTGAGCTGGAAGGCGGTCCACTCCTGGTCGTCGGACCCGCGCACCGCACAATTGTGATTCCCGGAGCTGAGCATCAGCTGCAGCACCAGCTTGCGGGCCTTGACCACGGCCGGCGATTCGGTCTGCACCTTCATCCCGCCCGCCGCCGGCGTGGCGCAAGCGGTCAGCAGGGTCCTTGCCCCTTCGACCTCAACGACGCAGATACGGCAGGCGCCCGTCGGTGTGGTCCCCTTTAAATGGCACAGCGTGGGGATATCGATATGGTTGCGGCGGGCGACCTCCAGGATCGTTTCACCGCTCTCGAATGTCAACTCGCGGCCGTTGATGTTGATGGTTTGCTGAGCATTCATACCGGCGTTACTCCTCAATCAATAAAATTGGGATGATTGGCCTTACGGGGTCCAATCCGAAATTGCGGGAACGGTCGGTTACTTGTAGAAAATATCGGTGCTTTTGTCAATCAGGGTAAAGTGGCGTCAGCGATTCTATCTGAATGCTATTCATTAAACCCGGCGTGGATGGAAAGCAGGCCCTTCAGGACGAATTTTTATTTTGATAGAATCGCTGGCGTGAGATGTCGCCGACGGTAACGGCCGACCGCCACATAGAGGCAAGCGCCTAAAACCCCCCCGATCACATCGGCCAGCAGGTCCATACCATCGGCCGTCCTGACCGCTACGAAGCTCTGGTGCCACTCGTCCAATGCACCGTACAGCGACGTCAGGGCGGCGCCCGTGACGATCAATCTCCACGACCTGCCCCGCCAGGCGGCCAGGGTGTTGAAGGCGCGGCAAAACAGGATGGACAGGACGACATAGACACCCACATGGGCGACTTTGTCCACATGCGGCCATCGGGGGCCGATGTCGGGCGTTGCAAAGGCAGACTGGACAAAAATGATCGCGCACCACAGCCCGACCGGCAGCCAATAGCCGATGAACCGGCGTCCTGAACCCACCTCAGGCGGTCTGCCCGATGTCGATGGCAAGGATCGCGGCGACCGATCGGTCCGGGGGCGCATGCGGCTACCAATCGAATGCCAGGGATAATTTTCTCAGGCGGATATTTTCCAGCACCCGCTCTTCGAAGGTCGCCATAGGCACGCCGTGACGTACCTGGCCGTCCAGGGTGCGCACTGACACGGTGCCGGCCTCTTTTTCCTTGGCGCCGCAGGTCACAATCAACGGAATCTTGTTGAGCTGGGCGTCGCGTACCTTTTTATTCAGGCTTTCGGAACGGTAGTCCACCTCGGTGCGCAGGCCGTTCCTGTCCAGGCGGTTGGCGACCTCCTGGGCGAACGGGATCAGGTCGTCGTTGAGCGGCAGAATGCCGATCTGCACCGGCGCCAGCCAAAGGGGAAACTGACCGGCGAAATGCTCGACCAGTATGCCGAAAAAACGTTCGATGGAGCCGTATACTACCCGGTGGATCATGATCGGCCGGTGGCGTTCGTTGTCCTTGCCGATATAGGTCAAATCGAATCGCTCGGGCAGCGACATATCCAGCTGGATGGTGCCGCACTGCCAGGTGCGGCCCAGGGCGTCCTTGATGTGGATGTCGATCTTGGGCCCGTAAAAGGCACCGTCGCCCTCGTTGATTTTGTAATCGGCGCCATAGGCGTTCAGCGCCGCCTTGAGGCCGTTGGTGGCCATGTCCCACTGGTCGTCGTTGCCGATGGATTTCTCCGGCCGGGTGGAGAGTTCCAGATGGAACCCCAAGCCAAAGGTACTGTAGACGCGCTCGACCAACTTGAGGACGCCCAGGATCTCCTCCTGGATCTGCTCCGGGGTCATGAAGATGTGGGCATCGTCCTGGTGAAACGCCCGGACCCGGAAAAGACCGTTGAGCACACCGCTCAGTTCATGGCGGTGCACCAGGCCGATCTCAGCGGCTCGCAACGGCAAATCGCGATAGGAATGGTGCTTGCGGCCGAACAGAAGCATGCCGCCGGGGCAATTCATCGGCTTGATGGCGTACTCCACCTCGTCGATGGTGGCGGTGTACATGTTCTCACGGTAATTTTCCCAGTGCCCGCTGCGCTCCCACAACTTGCGCTGCAGCAGGATGGGGGTCTTGGTCTCCACGTAACCGGCGGCGCGATGTTCTTCACGCCAGTAATCGAGCAGGGCGTTCCACATCTCCATGCCTTTGGGATGGAAAAAGGGCATGCCGGGGGCCTCGTCGTGAAAACTGAACAGATCCAGGGCCGTTCCAATACGCCGGTGATTGCGCTTGCGCGCCTCCTCCAGGAAGGTCAGGTAGGCGTTGAGGTCCTTCTTGTCGAAATAGGCGGTCCCGTAAATGCGCTGCAGCTGGGCCTTGGTCTGATCGGCCCGCCAGTAAGCGCCCGATACCTTCATCAGTTTGAACGCCCTGACGAAACCGGTGTTGGGCACATGCGGTCCGCGGCACAAATCCGCAAACTCCCCCTGACGATAGAGGGAGATGGTGCCGTCCTGCAGGTCGTTGATCATTTCGAGCTTATAGGGCTCCCCCTCGTAAAGGGAGAGGGCGTCCACCTTGGAGACCTCCTGGCGTTCGATGGGCAGCTTCTCCTTGACGATCTTTTGCATTTCGGCTTCGATACGGGCGAAGGCCTCCTCGGAGATCGGCTCCATGTCGATATCGTAGTAAAAGCCCTCTTCCACCACCGGCCCGATGGTCAATTTGGCATCCGGATAAAGCCGCAAAATGGCCTGGGCCATGACATGGGCCGCGCTGTGGCGCATGATGTCCAGGCCCTCGTCATCCTTGGTGGTGATGAATCGTACCCGGCTGTCCCGAGTGATCCGACTGGCAAGATCCTTCTTCAGCCCGTCCAGTTCCATGGCGATGCAGTTGCGGGCAAACCCCTCTGAAATACGCTGGGCCACCTCGAAACCGGTCGGTGGCTGGTCAAATTGCTTTGAGCTCCCGTCAGGAAGTGTTATATTAATCATTTTTAAAAGCTTTCTTGTGTTTCTGGATTCGTACAACGCTTGATAAAACAGAAGTTTATAACCGAAGCGAGGGGCGAATTCAATAAAATGAATCAAGTAGGAGAAATGCCCCTGTGGGTCAAGAGAAAAATAATTCAGGGCCGATACCATCGACGTTCGATCTGATCGAAACTGTCGACGGACTGGCCGACTTCGTCCGTTCGGCACGCAAGGCCGACATCCTGGCTGTCGATCTGGAGGCCGACTCCATGTTCCACTATCGGGAAAAGGTCTGCCTGATCCAGATGGCGGCCAACGGCCGGACGGTGGTGGTCGATCCGCTCAAGGTCGAGGACCTCTCGGCATTGCGGCCGCTGTTCGATGACGAACGCATCTGCAAGGTATTCCACGGCGCCGACTATGACGTGCGCTCCTTGTACCGGGATTTCGACATCACCATCAATAACCTGTTCGATACCCAACTGGCCAGCATGTACCTGGGATACTCGGAAACCAGCCTCGAGGCGGTCGTGGCCCATCGCTTCGGGGTGAGTCTGGATAAGAGATTTCAAAAAAAGGATTGGTCCTGCCGACCGCTGCCGCCGGAAATGGTGTCCTATGCCGCTTCGGACGTGGTCTATTTGATTCCCATGGCAAAGGCGATGCAGCGGGAACTGGCGGACAAGGGCCGCCTGGCCTGGGTGGAGGGAAACTGCCGCCAGCTCAGCCGGGTCCGGCCCCAGGACAATGGGCAACCGATGTTCCTGAAAATCCGGGGCGCCGGGCGTCTGACGCCGAGGCAACTGGCGGTCCTGGAAGAGCTGTTGCAGCTCAGGGACCGATTGGCGCGCCACAAGGACCGCCCACACTTCAAAATCATCAACAATGCCGCCCTGCTTAAGATCGCCACGACCCTTCCCGCCGATCTGACCAGCTTGCAGGCCAGCAATGCCCTGAGCAAAAAGCAGGCGGACATGTATGGCCATGCGATCCTGGCCGCCGTGGAAAAGGCCAGAAACCTATCCGCATCCCAACTGCCGACCTATCCGCACCAGCGGTCCCCTCGGCTGTCGCCGCGCATCCCCCGCCGCATCAACGCCCTGCGAGATTGGCGCGACGCACTCGCCGCCGAACTGAACCTCGACCCCCCGCTGCTGCTCAACAAAGCCCTGATGAGCGACATCGCCGTCCGCCGGCCAAAGGATATCGAGAGCCTGCGCGAAATCGAGAGCATGCAGCAATGGCCAGGTGGAGGCCTTCGGCCGCCAGGTGATCGACATCATCTCGCGCCTGCCTTGACCCGCGGGCAACAACCAGAACGATCAATGCATGGCAGGCGTGGGTAGAGCAAGCGGCCAGGGCCACATACGCCTGCGGTCCTAGTG